>CANHJJ010000226.1 GCA_947460565.1 Bacteroidota bacterium | reverse complement strand
TTATATCCATCCCTTTCGCTCAGCCATAAAAAGGTTTTAGGATTGTTATTAATAAAATACATGGGTTTTTCAGGCTCCACATATTTTTCGTTCTGCTCTTTAAAAATGGTTCTAATAAATACGCCCGTTCTACCGTCATACATATTTAATTTCATTTCCCATTGGTTGCGATTTACGATGGCTATGTAAATGTATTCTTCATCAGGACTCCAGGCAATGTTGGTTAAATACTGGTCAACATTGTTTTCAGTTTTTACCTCTAGTGACATTTTCTTTGCAAAATCATAAAAATATAACTTCACAAAATGATTGGCTGTGCCTGCCATTGGGTATTTAATCTTTTCTGAAGTAGACACTTTTCTAGTGTTTTCATCGCTTTCATTATGGTTGATTGTATAATCGGCCACAGCAGTTTGATTCATTTTATAGTAAGCTACTTTGTTACCTGAAGGACTAAAAAAGGTACCCTTGTTAATACCGAATTCATTTCGGTGCACCGCTTTACCATTTACCATTTCATAACTACCATCATTTGTAATAGCAGTTTCCTTCCCATAGACAAAATCTTGATCTATTGATTTGCCATTGTTAGACTTGGTGGTATTTTCATCCGCATAAAACAAATTGTTATTAACTGTAAAAACCAATCTTTTTGTTTTTACGTCATAATCCAGATCTTCAGCATTCTTGGGTGCTTTTACTATTAAACTAGATTGTTTATTTGACAAGTTGAAATTGTATACAGCATTATTATACACATACCTAAAACTACCTGAAGATTCCCATATGATGCTAGGAAAGCGATCTATTCTTTTTGTATCAGCAGTTATATTAAAATAAGATTTGCTTAATTCATCGATGCTTAAAACCGTATCGCGTTTTAAATTTGTTGTATTAGCAACAAGCAAAACTTCTGAACCATTTTTCTTACCTACATAGCTAAAAGTGTTGCTTTGAGGAACCCATTGCAATTGGGCTAAACGTTCTGGTGCAAGTGTTGTTCTGCCTTTTAAAACTGCATCCTCGATGCTTAATTCTTTGGTTTGGGCAAACAAATTGACTGCTACAAGTAGCATGAAAACTAGATTTGTATATTTTTTCATTCTATTAATTTTGCTCAATAATAAGTAAAACGAGCCTAATCAGTGAATGATTTTTTTTAACTGCTATTCAAAAATAATTTTTGCTGATGCTCAGTGGGTATGGGACAAGAATCGTATTTACCCCAAATTTTATAACGGTTTCGTGCAATCCATTTGTATATCCGATCTCGAATAGATTTGGGAAGGATAAAGCCAATCAATAATATCTTAAAAGGAAATCCTAGCAAGGAAAAGATTTTCAATACGGCTTCAGAGTATAAATACGATTTATTGTTGACCATTAAAATTATCGTATCAATGTTCTGTGTTTTGATGTGATTAGATTGTAAATACGATTTCGCAAATTCAGAATCTAGCGATGCGAACCTAAAAATTTCCTTCTTATCATGCTTAATAATAAACTGAATGGATTGATTGCATAAACCACATATGCCATCATAGAATATGATGTAAGGATATTCGCTCAAACTGATTTAAATTTATGGGGCAATGTTAATCTTTTGAAGTCTTTTTCTTTTTAAATTTAATTTCATCTGCTTCAATTCTATATTTCACCATGCGTCTAATCAAATCAAGTGGCATGGGTTTATTAATTGGGAATTGAATGGCACCTTTTGAACTTTTGAATTCTGTAATTTCATCTTGAAAAGCTACAATCCCTGAAGCGGTAGGATAGAAGCCAATATGGTTTTTATAGGCTGCAAAATATACCAATACACCATTTTGTTTAAATGCTGGCATTTGGTAGCTAATTAGCTCTTCAGCTTTAGGGGCAGCCAATAGAATGGTTTTGCGAATTTGTTTTAAAATGTTTTGGGTAGAAATAGGAAAACATGCAATGTATTCATCAGTATTCGAAAAGGTTGGTTTATCCTTCATGTATTAAATGTTATGTAGTAACAAAAATATATTATTGAAGGAATAAGGCAATAAAAAAGCCGACTTAAGCCGGCTTTTCAAAAAAATATCATTAAAACTATTTACAAGACCAGCTGTAAACAAAAATGTTTTTAACGCCATTGGAATCAGTGGCTGTTTGTTTAGTTGGATTCGACTTGCTATCGTAGTCATAAGCATAGCTATTCGACAAAACACCATCTACTGTTTCGGTTTTTACAAGATTTGCATTAGGTTTACCAATAAATAAAGCGGCAATATTATTATTGATTAACGTATTGGCTTTATCTGCATAGTAATCGTAGGTAGTAACCGTTGTTTTACCATCAGACTCTTCGGTCATCTTGCTAACATTGCCATTTGTGTAAACGTAAGTTCTGGCAGTGGTGATATTTGTCCCTAAAAAATCTATTGATTCATTTTGGCTTACTAAATAGCCATTGGCATCATATGTATTATAAGTTCCCATATGAATAAAGCCTTGAAAGTCAAGTACGATGCTATCTGCATAACCTTTACTATTTAAATAGTAGGTATTTAATGCGTTTCCATTGACAGATGCCGTCACAATTTTGCCATCATAAGCCAATTCAATTGTACTTGTATCAGCACTTGGATTTTTCTCAACAAATCTGGCAATACTGCCATTTGCATTATAAAAAAAGGCCGTGAATCCTGTATCGTTCTCCATTGATGTAAAAAGACTGCATGAATTTGATTGATTGGGATTAGGGTTTTGGATAGGAGTTTTGCTTTCATCATCTTTTTTGCATGAGAAAACCAATGCGCTTGCTGTGGCAAGGACTAATAACAATTGTTTCATTTTCATTATTTTTTTTAAAATATTGATGCGAATTTAAAAAGAATAAGTACAATTAGTCGAAATCTTTTGAATTTTGAGATGTTAAGTCTCTAATCTACTACAAATAAACATCAATAAAATTAATCATTTAATGCTATTCTTTATTTTTAAAATTTGTACATCTTTGCTCACTAGAAAATATTATGAAATACTATAACCACAAAAAGAACTTTTTGGCCATTGAAGATGAGGATTTTTACAGTTTCGAAAAATCTAAATATGTTATTCAATCTGCACCATACGAATATACATCCTCATACATTGCTGGCTCGGACAAAGGACCTGCTGCCATTATCAATGCATCGCATTTTGTGGAATTGTATGATGAAGAGTTGGACCAAGAAACCTATTTAAAAGGAGGAATTTGCACCCTTCCGCCTATGGATTTTAAAAACAAGGTGGATAAGAAGGCGGTAGATTTGATTGAAAAAGAAACCTATAAACTTGTAAAAGCAGGTAAATTCCCCATAACATTAGGTGCTGAGCATACCATTTCACTAGGTTGTGTGAAAGCAGTAAAGCAAAAATACGATGATGTACATGTACTTCAAATAGATGCGCACAGTGATTTACGCATGGAATATCACGGAAACCCTTACTCACACGCAAGTGTTATGGCGCGAGTTCATGACTTGAATGTGCCATTAACACAAATAGGTATTCGAGCTCAATGTATCGAAGAGTCTCTGTTAATTAAGCAAAGCGATAATATTCATACTTTCTATGCTCATCAAGTAAGGAACAATCCAAACTGGGCAGTAGAAGCATTGAAAACACTAGGTCCCAATGTATACATTAGCATTGATGCGGATGGGTTTGATCCGTCTATTGTCCCAGCTGTGGGCACTGCTGAGCCAAATGGTATGCAGTGGAACGAAACCATTAATTTTTTGAAACAAGTTATTGCATCTCGTAATGTTGTTGGTTTTGATGTGGTGGAAATTGCTCCCCAAAAAGGTACTATTTTGAGTGAATTTACTATGGCTAAATTAGTGTACAAACTGATTGGTTACATAAGTTTAAAATAATAAAAAATAAATCTATGAAAGTTTATTTTGACAATGCTGCCACAACCCCTTTAGACAAAGATGTAGCAGATGAAATGTATAAAGTGATGTGTGAAGATTTTGGAAACCCATCTTCAACCCATTCTCATGGTCGTCAAGTGCGCACGCTTATCGAAGACGCACGGAGAACAGTGGCTCGTTTGCTCAATTGCGCACCTGGTGAAATATTTTTCACTTCAGGAGGTACAGAAGCTGATAACATGTCTATTAGACAATCTGTTCTAACTGGTGAAATTAAAAACATCATTTCATCTAAAATTGAACATCATGCTGTATTGCATACGGTTGAAGAGTTAGCACATCAAGGAAAAGTAAATCTTCATTTCGTGAACTTGCTTCCTAACGGACATATAGACCTAAATCATTTAGAAGAATTGCT
>CANHJJ010000225.1 GCA_947460565.1 Bacteroidota bacterium | reverse complement strand
GGCACCGCAAACCATTGAAACAATGGATGCCATAGCCATAAAGCAAACCCCCGCAGCTAATTTTTATGAAGGTCTTGCACATTTAAAAGGTGTAGATATGACCTCAGCGAGTATAGGATTTAAAATCATCAACACACGAGGATTTAATAGCACTTCCCCAGTAAGAAGTTTGCAATTGATTGATGGAGTTGATAACCAAAGTCCAGGCTTAAACTTTAGTTTAGGTAACTTCTTGGGTTCATCAGAATTAGATATACAAAAAGTAGATTTAGTGGTGGGTGCAAGTGGCGCCTATTATGGACCCAATGCTTTTAATGGGGTGATAAACATGCAAACCAAAAGTCCATTTTTGTTTCCAGGTTTTAGCGCCCAAGTGAAGGTAGGAGAAAGAAACTTACTAGAAACATCTATAAGGTGGGCACAGGTTTTTAAAAACAAAAAAGGCGAAGACAAAATAGCGTATAAAGTAAACTTGTTTTACATGCGAGCCAACGACTGGGAAGCTACAAATTATGATGCTACTATTCAATCACCTGTGGATGCTCGCAACCCAGGCGGTTATGATGCAGTTAACAGATATGGGGATGAATATTCAACCAATGCTTTTCAGAAAACAGGGCTTTCTTATCTTGGATTTGGATACGCATTGCGTAAGGGATATAAGGAAACTGATTTGGTAGATTATAACTCCAGAAACATCAAAGCCAATGCTGCCTTGCATATCAAAATAAAGAAAGAAAATGAATTAGTAATTGCCTCCAGTTTTGCCAACGGAACTACTGTTTATCAAGGTGATAACCGATTTAGCTTGAAAGATATATTGTTTTATCAAAACCGAGTAGAATTAAGAAAAGAAGGCAAATACTTTATTCGTGCTTATGCCACCAATGAAGACGCAGGAAACAGTTATGATGCCTATGCAACAGCCTTGCTTTTGCAAAATGCCGCCAAATCGGATGCAACTTGGGCTAAGGATTATGCTGAAAATTGGAACGGCTACATTTTTAATAAAATAAATGTTATTCGTCCAGCTATTGGAAGCCAACCTGCAGGTGTAAATTATGGGGATTATGCCAATCAATATCTTTATCAAAAATACTATGATTCACTTCAATTATATCATACTTTCATAGGTAATTTGAGCGATACTCTTATCAATGTATTGCGAGGTGGAGTTGCTCGCTTTGAACCGGGCACTGCAAGATTTGATTCTGCATTTAAATCCATTACCAGCCTTACAAATAGACAAGGAGGATCGCGTTTTTTCGATCAATCGGCTTTGTACCATTTTGCGGGTGGTTATCAATTTAAACTTGGCGGTATTGATTTTAATTCAGGTGCCAATTTCAGATTATATACCCCCTACTCTAAAGGAACTATTTTCCTTGACACCATCGACAACCAAAGAATATACAACAAAGAATATGGCGGCTACCTGGGGGCAGAATACAAATTTGAAGCAGACAAAATGAAATTGAGCCATACTGAAAGAATGGAAAATGCTCAAGTTGGTCTGATTGGGGGTTCAATGGCAGGATTATTATTTGCAAGCATTGCCAAGCAAACTGATTTAATCAAAAATCCAGATAACTTATTAATGGCTGCATTGGCCATTCCTTTCGGTGCTTCCTTATTGGGCTATGCATTTGACAACAATGCATCCATCAAACTAACTGCCACCAATAGGATTGACAAAAACCAAAACTTTGATTACTTATTTTCACAGGCATTGACAGCCCTTTTCGTAAAAAAAGAACATGTGGTTCGTTTTTCGCTTTCTACTGCCTTGCGTAACCCAACACTTACCGACCAATACATTAACTTAAACGTAGGAAGAGCCACCCTATTAGGAAATCTTCGTGGATTTGACAGCCTTGTTACGACAGGTTCATTGGTAAGCGCTTTAAACTCAGGCCAGCAAAGCAATTTGCAATATTTTAATATTGCAGCAGTAAAACCTGAAAGGGTACAAACCATTGAATTTGGTTACAGAACCACCATCGCAAAAAAATTATTCTTGGACATTAGCTACTACTACAGTTGGTATTATGATTTCTTGGGTTTTAAAATTGGAGCCAAAGTGGATTGGCCGTCTGGTAGTCCCTTTGTTCAGTCGGTTAACATATATAGGGTAACTGCCAATTCAAAAGACGTTGTTACCACACAGGGTTTCACCATTGGAGCTAATTATTTCTATCAAAAATATTTAGGATTTGCCCTAAATTACTCTTACAACAAACTTGATAGACAAGGCTCAACTGACCCATTGATTCCTGCGTTTAACACACCAACACATAAGTACAATTTAGGAATAAATGGAAGAGACATTGTTAGCACCTTGGGTAGTTTCAAATTAATCAATTGGGGCTACGGTTTCAATTGGAAATGGCAAGAAGGTTTTTTATACGAAGGTTCACCTCAATTTACAGGATTTGTGCCTTCCTATGGTATGTTTGATGCACAGTTTAACAAAGGCTATATGGACAATAAAATAACCCTTAAAATTGGTGCTAGTAACTTGTTAAACAATAAGGTAATTCAAGTGTTTGGGGGCCCAGCCATTGGCAGAATGATTTATGTTTCGGTACTTTTCGACATTAAAAATTTCAAATAATTTCTAATAATGCTCATTTTTTATTAGAATTGCTTTTTAACAATACAATTAAAACCAAACCAAAAATAAAAAACCATGAAAAAAAATCTACTAAACTTGCTTCTAACAGCCTTGCTAATGTTGAGCATTGCAGGCGCAAATGCACAGAAGCGCTACATTGATGAGATTTTCTCATCAGTTGACAAGCAAACCAACATTTTGTATGATTCAAACTATGCTTTGAATTTACTTTACGGACAACCTGCACCTGTGCCGCCTTCTTTAAGCGGTAGCCCTTTTTACATGGCTAAATTAAGATGTGATGTTTATACACCGACAGGAGACGCAGCATCAAACCGACCATTAATTTTATTGGCACATACAGGTAGTTACTTGCCTGCTTATGTTAACAGACAAACCACAGGAGCTAAAGAAGATAGCGCTATTGTTGAAATGGCTACCAAATTAGCTAAAAGAGGATATGTAGTTGCGGCAGTTACTTACCGTTCTGGATGGAATCCAGCAACAACCATCCAAGAACAAGCAACTGAGCAATTAATCAAAGCCACTTACAGAGCTCTGCAAGATTTAAGAAGAGCTGTTCAGTTCTTTAGAAAGAATGCTAGCACCTATGGTATTGATGATACTAAGATTGCCGTTGGTGGTCAAGGTACTGGCGGATACATTGCTATGGCAATGGCTACAGTTTCAAAAAGAGCAGATTTAGAGTCAAATATCAAATTTTTACGCAGTGATGCTACACCAATGGTAAATGCTGATACATTAGGAGACTGGACTGGAATGGGTGGTATTCCACCATTTAACTTACCAGGCAATCCTTCAGTTTCATCTGATTTCAGTATTGCTTTTAATTACGGTGGTGCCATCGGAGATACCGCTTGGATGAAACCAACAAGCAAACCAATGATTTCTTCACATTGTACACGTGACCCATTTGCACCATACAAAACAGGAAACGTTGTTGTACCAACAACAGGCATAACTGTAATTGCGAATGCTTCAGGTGGAGGAGATGTAATCCCTAAAGCCAATGCGATGGGAATAAACAATTCATTAAATAAATACAGATACAATGATTACGCAAGTGTTAGATCTTTAAAAGTACCAGGTTCTACTAACAATTTATTTGGTTTAGAAACTGCTTACCCTGCAGAAGGTTCACCATGGGAATGGTGGGATACAGCAGTAGCAGGAAATACAACTTTTGCGTTATACCGTGGTGTGCCACTTCCAGTTGATGGTAGAAAAGCAAGTAACGATTCTAAATTAACCAATCCATACATGTCGGCAGCAAGAGCTCGTATGTATTGCGATTCATTAGCTGCTTTCTTTAGCCCTCGTTTAGCTGCACATTTCGGTCTTGAAGGTGATGCTGCATTGAATGAATTCAATTTATTATCACCTGCAAACAATGCAAGCGTAAGTATTAAAGATGATTCAACTAAATTGATCGTAATTAAATGGGAAAAAGCTTCTGCTACTGCTGGTAATACATACAGCTTTATGTTTGATATGCCAAACGGTGATTTCTCAAACCCATTGGTTACAATCCCTGTTGGCGATAAAGATTCAATGGTTATGACTGAAAAAATATTGTTTGATAATTTAGCTAACTTCAATATTGGTTTAAATCAACCTACCACTTTAAAATGGTCTGTAGTTGCGAATAACAAATATTTTGGAAGATTGGCTAAAGCAGCTTCAACCATCACT
>CANHJJ010000224.1 GCA_947460565.1 Bacteroidota bacterium | reverse complement strand
TGGTATGGTGGTAGGTGTCTACACCCACTTCTTCCAAGTCATTATGTTTTCCGCTCACGCGAAGGCATTTTTGGGTATCTACTACACGCTTGTATTTAGGTGTTTCGTTCCCCAAAAACCAATCTTTAAACTGATTCATACCCGCATTGGTAAACATCAATGTGGGGTCGTTTTTAACAACGATAGGGGCTGAGGGCACTATTTTATGTCCTTTGCTTTCGAAAAATTCTAAAAATTGTTGGCGTATTTCGGCTGATGTCATTCTTGGTTTTTTAATCGTTATTTAGTTATTGCGATATTGATTCCTGCTAATTTTTAGCTAAAAAAAATTACTTTCGCATTCTGTTTTTTACAAATTATCACATAAATTCAATAATAGCGAAATTTACACAATAACATAAAAGGTTGGCAAAGATAAAATACTTTTATAATCCCCATAAACTCGATTTCGAGAAAGTACGCACAAGTTTTACAAGCGTAATTTTGAGATTTTTTGGGTTTCTTTCTGCTTCCATAGTGGCAGGGGCTATCATGGTATTGGCTTTATACAGCTTTATCGACTCACCTAAGGAAAGAATATTGAAGCGTGAAAACGAATTATATCGTGAAGAATTGCGCAGAATGGACTACCGAATTAGCGAACTCAATACCAGCATGGCTGAGTTGCAAGACAAAGATGCCACTATATACCGAGCTATTTTTGAGGCTGAGCCTGTTAAGTATAAATCAACAAAAGTTAATCCCAATTCATACAAATACAAAAGCATTGCAGGTTTGGAATATGCTGCCGAGTTAGAAAAATTGAGCAATAAAATTGATGAGCTGACCGGGATGGTGAATACCCAAAATAGATCTTTTGATGAGTTGACAAAATTGGCTCAAAACAAAACAGATTTCTTGGCTTCTATTCCAGCAATTCAACCTATAGCGAACAAAGACCTAAAGCGCATTGCTTCAGGTTTTGGGTACAGGGTACATCCTATTTATAAAACTTACAAATTTCACTCAGGTATAGATTTTACTGCTCCTCGCAGAACTCCTGTGTATGCCACAGGAAATGGCACAGTTGAAATTGCCAAGTATGAGGGTAGGGGATATGGCAATCATATCATCATTAATCATGGTTTTGGGTATGAGAGTTTGTATGGGCATTTAAGCAGCATTGAAGTGAGCGAGCGTCAAAAGATTAAACGTGGCGAATTGATCGGCTATGTGGGCAGTACTGGCACTTCTACTGCTCCTCATTTGCATTATGAGGTGGCAAAAAACAACAAGAAAGTAAATCCGATTAATTATTTCTTTAACGATATAACAGAGGATGATTACAATGCCATAAGAGATATTGCATCTCGCCAAACCCAATCGTTTGATTAGGATTAGTACTTCCTTTTGGGCTAATTTATTTGCTTTTGTTTACCTGGCTTAAAAGTTTAGTAATACTTATAGCCCTCTTACCAGCATGAAAAAATTTCTAAATTGACCATAATTGTTACATTTTCATAGATTTAATGTGAGTATTGTTCCGTTCCGATGCATCTGAACAGGATTGATTCATTTTTTCTTGAGTGGTTGTTGCTGAACCCTCTATTTTTATATAGTTTTTCTTAGCCACTGAATAATTCAGATTGCTATTATCGCATTTTGTTAGAATTGGTATTACTAACATCTTAATAAAAAAGCTCGTTGAAAAAAATCAACGAGCTTTAAATATATTATTGAATAGTAACTATTTGTATTGTTGTAATTTAGCTTCCATGCTCAAGGTGGTGTGTGGTACAGCTCTTAAACGCTCTTTAGAGATAAGTTTACCAGTAACACGACAAATACCATAAGTTTTATTTTCGATACGTATTAAAGCATTTTCTAAGTTTTCAATAAACTTACGTTGACGGGCTGCTAATTGGCTTAAATATTCTTTTTCTGATGTGGCCGCACCATCATCAATTTTACTATATGAACTATCAGTATCAGAAGCGGAATTAAATCCAGGACTTGCCATTTGGTTTAATAGATTCGTAAGTTCCTCTTGCGCTACTGATAATTTTGAGATAATCAATTCTTTGAAATCAGCTAAATCAACATCACTATAACGTTTTTTATCTTCAGCCATTTCTAAATCACTATATCGGCTGTAGCTACTTTCGTTTGGCACATTTAAGACTACAGATGTTTCATCATTGTTTGGTTCAACAACTTTTTCCGCTTTTTTAGAAGAAGGTTTTTTTATTATTGGTTTAGGAACAAATGGTTTTGTTGAAACCTCTATTTTAACTTTTTCAGCTTTTGATTTTGCAGGCTTGACCACTTTTGGAGCTAGGACTTTAGCTTTAGGAGCCGCAACTTTGCTTGCTTTTGCCGCTGGCTTAGTAACCTTAGCTATTTGTTTTGATACCGCCTTTTTAGCTGATTTAGCAATTGTTTTAACTACTTTTTTTGTAATAACAGCTTTAGCAGGCTTAGTAGTTTTTTTAGCTACGGGCTTTACTACTTTTTTTACTATTTTCTTTGTTAACGTTTTAGTAATAGGCTTAACCGCTTTTTTAGCAGTCGGCTTAGCTGCTTTTTTTGCAGGTGTTTTTACTACTTTCTTAGCAATAGGCTTTGCTACTTTTTTGGGAGTCACTTTTTTAACAATAGGCTTAAGCGCTTTTTTTGTGCTGGTTTTCTTGGCAACAACTTTTTTCACAGGCTTTTTTGCAACTGCTTTTTTAGCTGAAGCTTTTACCACTTTTTTTGGAGCTAATTTTTTAGCTAACGGCTTACTAGCTTTTTTGGTAATTGGTTTTACCACCTTCTTTACCACCTTCTTCACTGCCTTTTTGGCCAATGGTTTAGTTACTTTTTTAGCCACAGGCTTAATGGCCTTTTTGGCTAGAGTTTTTGCCGCTTTCTTGGCAACTGGTTTAGCAGCAGCTTTTTTTACAGCTTTTTTAGTTACTGGCTTCGCTACTTTTTTAGCTGATGTTTTTGTATTCTTTTTTGCCATCACAAATTACGATTTACTTAATTGAACTAATATTTTATTTTCGTCTATATCAATTTCAGCGGCATCGGTTAATTGTTCAACTTCGATTATCGAGGCTGCCAAAATTTCGGTGCAAATATATGTTTTATAATCATTTATAGCACCAGATAGGTATGGATGTTTTTGAATGATAACATTAATTTTATCCATTACCTCAAAATTACTTTCTTTTCTAAGGTTCTGTAATCTGCTAATTATCTCACGAGCAACACCTTCTGTTCTTAATTTCTCGTCAATTTCAATATCCAAGGCCACAGTTATCTTGCCTTCATTAGCTACTTTGTAGCCAGTTATTTCTTTCGACAATATTTCCACATCTTCCCTTTCAATGAGAATAGTTTCACCCTGAATATCAACTGAAATGCTAGATTTTTGTTCAATCTCAGCAATCTGTTCTTGGCCAAATGCACTAACAGCAGCTGCCACCTCTTTCATTTTTGCACCCACCTTTTTACCAAGGGTTTTAAAATTAGGCTTGATGCTTTTGGCAATGGCATCAGTAAACTCTAATTCTTTAACATTTACTTCGCTCAAAATCAAGCCCTGTACGTGTTTAATTTCGTCTTTAATGCGTTCATCAACCAAAGGAATAAGTATTTTTTGCAATGGTTGACGCACCTTGATATTTTCTTTCTTACGAATAGAAAGCACCAAAGTAGTTATCTTTTGTGCATACTCCATTTGCTCTTCTAATGCTCTGTCAATTATTGATTCATCAGCTTTTACCCAATCCGTTAAATGCACAGATTCTTTTTTGTCCGATACTGATTCTGTTAAGTTTTTATAAAGCCAATCTGAGAAAAATGGTGCAACCGAACTCATTAACTGTGAAACGGTCATTAAACATTCGTATAAGGTTTCAAAAGCTGCTTGTTTATCAGCATTCATTTCCCCTTTCCAGAAACGTCTTCTTGATAATCGTACATGCCAATTAGATAAATGGTCGCCCACAAACTCTTCAATAGCTCGAGTAGCTGGAGTGACATCATATTCATCCATTTTCTCAGTCACCAATTTTACCAAACTATTTAGCTTACTAATAATCCAGCGATCAAGTTCTGTTCTGTTTTTAACGGGTGTAATATTGTTTTTATCAAACTCGAATCCATCAATATTGGCATAGATGGCAAAGAATGAATATGTATTATATAAGGTTCCAAAAAACTTACGTTGGCTTTCAGCAACGCCTTCAATATCAAATTTTAGGTTATCCCAAGGATCGCTGTTGGTGAGCATATACCAGCGGTTGGCATCTGCACCATATTTGGCAATGGCATCAAATGGATCTACCACATTTCCCAAACG
>CANHJJ010000223.1 GCA_947460565.1 Bacteroidota bacterium | reverse complement strand
TTATGGCAGCTATTTGTTCCTTTTGAGGCAACTGTCCATACAAAGGATGAATGGCAAAATCGGTCAATCTACCTTTCAATAATTCAGCACATTTTTTTATTTCTCCTTCACCTGGCAAGAAAACCAAAACATCTCCCGGATTTTCTTTCACTGCTTTTACAATGGTATGAGCTGTTGTTTCTGGTAATAAGAATGGGTCTTGATCACCTACATATTTTACATCCACAGGATATTGCTTGCCTTCACTAATAGCCACAGGACATTTAAGCAAAGCTGTTAATTGAGGCATATCCAATGTGGCTGACATGATCATCATGCGTAAGTCAGGCCTTAGTATTTGCTGGGCTTCTCGGCACAAGGCCATGGCTACATCCGCAAACAAACTACGTTCATGAAATTCATCAAATATTACCAAACCCACATGTTCGAGTGCATTATCAGAATGAAGCATACGGGTAAGGATACCTTCTGTAACCACTTCAATTCTGGTCTTATCACTTATCCTGTTTTCAAAACGTATGCGATAACCGATGGTATCGCCCACATTATCTCCCCATAGCTCTGCCATGCGGGTGGCAATGCTGCGTGCTGCTAACCTACGAGGTTCGAGCATGATAATTTTTTTACCTTGTAACCAAACTTCATCTAATAAAGTCAATGGAAGCAAGGTGCTTTTGCCTGCACCTGGTGGGGCATTTACAATGAGTGTATTGTTTTCAGATAGGTGTTGCTTTACTTCATTGATGATATCAGCAACAGGTAATTGGTATGAATAAGGATCGAAAGACAAATGTGTTTGAGATAAAATGAATGCAAGTTTAATGAAAATTTGCGGGGCATCATATAATGTTTTGGTAATTTCAATTGACGATTTTACCTAAGCGAATATTAAAGCCGCAATTAAATACAGGTAAAAAATGTCTATCATCAATAAGGATATTTATACGTTCTTGGTAATATGAATCATCCACAAACACATTGTATATTTTTGTTGAAACAGGCTCTAACATTTTTGTAGCATTAGCTTGCAATGTTGGAAACCCAGTATAATAAAATCCAATTTCAAAAGAGAAACCAATACGTTTTTTAGGTACTGATTTACCGAAGCCAATTCCAAAATAAGGGCTTGACTTTAGATTATAACCTATAGTAATAGTACCAACTTCATCAGGACTAATCTTAATATTTCCCTGACTAACAGAGTCTCTAAGTTTCGCAACATTGTTGACTTCGTTGAGTAAAATGGCAAATCCAGTTGTAAGTTTAAATGAATTACCAAAAGGATGATAGTCAAGCATAAAACCTATTGAGCCTCTTTTAATATAGCCATTCACTATCATAGGTGTTTGCTGAAATGTCACATCTCTATCTTTTATGTCAGAATAAAAGTATCTACCCTCTACTCTAGCAATTAATTTGCTCTTCTTTAGAATGGAATAAGCAAGTTGAGCGCCTATACCATTTGTAGAAATATTTACACCTACTCCAAATCTATTCTTATCAAGAAAATTGGTTTTGGTATGGGTTTGAGCCATACCATTGTTGATTAAGAAAAGAATCATTGACAAAAACAGTAAGCTCTTTTTCATAGAATTTTATTTATACAATTAAAGGAATTTGAAACAAAAATAGAATTAAATTATTTATAAAATTGAATGCAATAATTTAGTTTCAAATTTTATCTCAAAAATCTTTTTAATAAATAACCAAGTATTACCCTTACCTTTGAAAACTTTTGTTACGCAAGCTTTCAAATCTTGATGCTGCTAGCACAAATATGTTGTTGTAAAATTCTTACTGGCTAAGTTTTCCTCTACATTACATGCACCTTGCATGAGAACCATCAGCCAGAACTAATATTAATAAATGACATTCGAAGAATTAAACTTAATTGAGCCTATTATGATGGCTCTTAAAACGGAAGGTTACACCTCCCCTACGCCCATTCAAGCACAATCCATTCCACTTATCCTCCAAAAACGCGACCTTTTAGGCTGCGCGCAAACAGGCACAGGAAAAACAGCTGCTTTTGCAATTCCTATTCTACAATTACTTCATAAAGAAAAATTGGCTGACCCAGGAAACAAAAGCATCAAGGCCCTAATACTGACACCTACACGAGAACTTGCCATACAAATCGAAGAAAGTTTTAAAGCCTATGGACGTGGATTAGGTATGAAACAATTGGTAATTTTTGGTGGTGTATCTCAACATGCACAAACTCAAGGATTACAAAGAGGAGTTGATATTTTGGTTGCTACACCTGGTAGATTAATAGACTTAATTAACCAAAGGTTTGTAAACATACAACACCTTAAAATATTTGTATTGGATGAAGCAGATCGTATGCTTGACATGGGTTTTATCCATGATGTAAAAAAAGTAATTGCTAAAATCCCACAGAAACGTCAGACCTTGTTTTTCTCGGCTACCATGCCTTCTGAAATACAAAAGTTGGCGAATACTATATTATCAAACCCTGCTAAAGTGGAAGTAACTCCGGTGTCAAGCACTGCAGATACCATTGAGCAAGCCGTTTATTTTGTTGACAAAGACAATAAAAGACACTTGTTAAAACACCTATTGGAAGACCCTAAAATAAAAAGTGTATTGGTGTTTACCCGCACCAAACATGGTGCTGACAGGGTTGTGAAAGACTTAGATAAATCAGGTGTTAAAGCGCAAGCTATTCATGGAAACAAATCACAAAATGCAAGACAAAGTGCATTAAATAATTTTAAAAATGGAACCACAAGAGTGCTTGTGGCTACGGATATTGCAGCACGTGGTATCGATGTTGACAACCTTTCGCATGTAATTAACTATGAGTTGCCAAATATCTCAGAAACATATGTGCATCGTATTGGCAGAACAGGCCGAGCGGGTGCAAGTGGCATAGCCCTTTCATTCTGCGATGCCGAGGAAAAAGAGTTTTTGCGTGATATTCATAAATTGATTGGTAAGACGGTACCTGTTATTGATGAGCATCCTTTCCCTTTGCAAAACCATTTTGTTGAAACCAAGAAAGCAGCCCCTGCCCGCACCCCAAGAAGAAGACCCGAAGGTGCTGGAAACAACCAAGGAAACAGGGCTCCACAAGGAAATAGAACTACCAAGCCAAACAACAACTTTAGAAGAAAAGCTTCTAATTGATATGAGGATAATTGATTGGCATTGTAAATAGATTAAGTCAGTATTCTGTGTATTGTTTTCATATAAAAGAATCTTGGTTTGACCTTTTTTATTTAATAGCTAAAGATTGACAATTCTATTCTAATTCAAGCTGTAATATTTCGATCTTTGTTTATAACCAAATGAATAGGAAAGATTTTATAAAAGTAGCTTCCCTGCTGCCCTTATCCGCATTAAGTATGAATTTAAGTGACTTGAATAAAATAGCAAGTAATCTTGCTCATAGTAAACCCATGCCAGTTATGTTTATGGGTCATGGTAGCCCTATGAACGCTATTGAAGAAAACGAATTTGTAAAGAAATGGCGAAGCATCGGTCAGAAAATACCAAAGCCAAAAATGGTATTATGTGTGTCTGCGCACTGGGAAACCAAAGGTACCTTTGTAACTGCCATGGAGAAGCCTCGCACCATCCATGATTTTGGTGGCTTCCCTAATGCCTTGTTTGATGTGCAATATCCTGCACCTGGTAGCCCAACCTATGCCAAGGAAGTGCAACATAGCATCAAAAGTACAATAGTTGACCTAGACGAAAAATGGGGATTAGACCACGGCACTTGGAGCATTGTGAAGCACCTTTATCCAAATGCGGATGTGCCCGTTTTGCAACTTAGCATAGACTATACAAAGCCTGCCAGTTATCATTATGCATTTGCTAAGGAGCTTGCTTCACTGCGTCACAAAGGGGTGCTTATTATTGGCAGTGGAAATATGGTACATAACTTAGGAATGGTGGCTTGGGACAAAATGAATGAGCCTGAATTTGGTTTTGATTGGGCCATTGAAATGAATACTACTTTCAAAAAACTTATCTTGGATGGCAATCATGATGCCCTTATACATTATGAGAATTTTGGCTTAGCTGGTCGCAAGGCCATTCCAAGTCCTGAACATTATATTCCATTATTGTATGCCCTGGCATTGAAGGAGAAAAATGATCCTGTAAGTTTCTTTAACGACAAAGCGTTGCTAGGCTCTCTCACCATGACTTCGGTGATGATAGGTGCTGAATAGAAATGGATATCACAAAAATATATGCATGTCTTAAGCCTTAATAGCCCAGCGTAACTTAGCAGATCTTGCCCTTGGGTTGCTTGCCACTTCTTCTGCACTTGGCCTAATGGGTTCAGGTGAGATTTCACTGTATATACCTTGTCTATAAAATGC
>CANHJJ010000222.1 GCA_947460565.1 Bacteroidota bacterium | reverse complement strand
TATGGGATTCGCACTTTTACATACCTAGCATTACCCCTATCAAAGACTCTCTTCTTCATAACGACTCCCTTGATTTACTCTTCCAAAAAGTAGTTACGGACGAATACGACAGCAGCATAAAACATGAGGTTTTTATTGTGCGGAGGAAGTAGTTTCAACAAAAAATCCTTGCAGGGTCTTGCCCCACAAGGATTTTTATCTCTAATATATTCCTAATTATTTAATCTTAGAGGTAGCTGGGTTTTTTAAATTTTTATAGTCAGTTAAAGTCATGGCCACGGCACCAACAAAAATCTCAGATTCTACTTTCAATACAATGTGGTTATCATCATCGCTTACCCAAATGGTTAGGGCATCTTCGTTTTTAAAGAAATCCCCTGTTTTAACCTGTGGTCTAATTTTGATGGCGTTAAACTTACCTGCATCTATTTTTACCACTTCTTTGCCCAAATATTTTATAGCATAGTTATACACCTTACCATCCATATAAAACACGGTTGGGTAAGTATCACCAACTTTGGCATTTTTTACATCCCAAACTCGGGTCCAGTAATACACAGAAAGCAAGTCTTGCACTTGGTTAGATACGTTGTCTATAGATGCTTTTTTAGCATTAATTTTGTTTGCATCTCTATCAAACAAAGCAAAGTCCGAATCGCGGTATTTACCTTCTTCTACTTTTTTGGTATATTTCAGAGGAACCAAGTACTCTTCGTCCATATAGGTTTCGTAATCGTTTCTAACTTTGTTGTACAAGAAATCTATAGATCCGGATGATTTGGCTGAAGCTTTGATATTAAAGGTTCTGCGACCATTAACCAATACGGGTTCGCTTTGTATTTCCAAAGTTGCATAACCCGCATTAAACGGCCCGTAGTGCATACGGTATTGCAATTTCTCACCATAGGTGAAAGCAAAATTGTTAATCTTAACCTGGTTATCGTTTTTTACTTTTGGTAATTGCCCGGAATAGCTTTTAAAGCCAAATAGGGCAATGAATAAAACAGCAGCGTACTTTATACTAGTTTTCATAATGAGAGTGGTTTGCAAACCTTATACCAAATCTACAAAAATAGTATTGACAAAATATATTATTATTAAAGCTTACTGATAACAAGCACCTTATGCTTTTCTGGAAATGGCTTTCAAAGCAGCATCCACAATATTGCTCTTATCTAAACCATATTTAACCATTAATTCATCGGGGGTTCCGCTTTCTCCAAAACTATCGTTAACGGCCACATACTCAATAGGTGCAGGATAATTCATAGCCAACACTTGAGCAACACTATCACCCAAGCCACCATTCATTTGGTGTTCTTCAGCAGTTACCACACAACGGGTTTTTCTAACTGAATTTAAAATAGCATCTACATCCAAAGGCTTGATGGTATGAATATTTATTACTTCCGCGCTAATGCCTTTTTCTGCAAGAATATGACCTGCTTCTATGGCTTTCCATACAAGATGACCTGTAGCAAAAATCGACACGTCTGTTCCTTCGCTTAGCATTAAGGCTTTGCCAATTTCAAATTTGGCGTTAGCGTCCGTAAAATTAGGAACAGCAGGGCGACCAAATCTCAAGTATACGGGTCCATTCAATTCAGCAATGGCAAGGGTTGCAGCTTTGGTTTGGTTAAAATCACAAGGGTTGATAACCGTCATACCTGGCAGCATTTTCATCATTCCAATGTCTTCCAATATTTGATGCGTGGCACCATCTTCACCCAAAGTAATACCCGCATGTGAAGCACAAATCTTTACGTTCTTTCCGCTATATGCGATGGATTGGCGTATTTGGTCATACACACGGCCTGTGCTAAAATTGGCAAATGTGCCCGTAAAAGGAATCCATCCTCCAATGGTTAAGCCGGCTGCAATGCCCATCATATTGGCTTCGGCTATACCCACTTGGAAAAATCTTTCAGGGAAATCTTTTTTGAAAGCATCCATTTTTAATGATCCGATCAAGTCGGCACAAAGTGCCACTGTTCTTGGGTTTGATTTACCTAATTCGTGTAGCCCTTCACCAAATCCACTGCGCGTATCTTTTACATTTTGTACTTCAAAAGTTTTCATATAACATGTATTCTGTTTTTAATAAAAAGTAATGTTTGTAGCTGTTCCCGAGCTAATTTTAAATTGTCTTTCAAAGGTATTGTTGCTTCGGGTAGCACCTTTGGCTCTGTATATTATTTTATAATCTCCTGGCTGCATTACGGCTATGTGCTTTCTGCTTTCTACGGGTAGCTTACACACCCAAACCATCTCGTTTCGCACCAATTGATAAACATCGGCATAATAATCTGCTAGGTTATAGTTTAAAACCAATTTACCCGGCTGTGGTATTTGCATGGTGGTAACAGTGCTTTGATCTACCGAAACATCTTTAAATAGCATTCTAGGTAGGGTAAGAACTTCTATATCATATTTTCCAACAATGTACTTCTCTTTAGAATTGGCGTCTTGCACATGCAGTGTTTTGTGGTCGCCCGCCTTGCGGGTAATGAATTGTAACTTGTCGTATTGAGTTAACCCATCCACGCGAAGCATAAGCTCTCCTTGAGGTGCATCCGCTGCAATTGTCGTGTGTTTTCCTGGTGTCAAGCTGATGTTCTCTTTTACAACAGGAGGAATGGTATGAATCACCATGCGGTATTTGTAAATAGGGTCTAACTGAACGGTATCAGGGTTTCCTCGCTCATTGATGGTGTGCATGTAATTATACATCAATTGCTTGCTAGCCATGTCATAAAAACTCATGTTCACATTGCTTTCGGTAGGTTTGCTATACACATCCAAAAGGTTTACAGTGGCAGTAGTGTTGTTCAATGCCTGAGAAATAACCACATTCAACACATTGTTAAAGTCTTCTTCTGTATTGGCATCATAATATCTACCCACACATTCAAAAGCTTTCCTAAAATCATCGGTAGAACCCAAACCAATAATAAACGGCTTAAGCACAACACCTTGACTTTGGAGTGCCTCGGAAACAGCACAAGGATCACCGGCACACTCTTCAATTCCATCTGTAATTAAAATAATAATGTTTCTAGTGTAGGGTTCTTTTGGAAAATCGTATGCTGCCTGCTGGAGCGAATAGGCTATTAATGTTGTTCCTTTAGGAGTTATGGATGCTATTTTTTTCTTTACTTCTTCGTGGTTTTTTTCGCGAAAAGGAACTTCTAATCTGGTGTCACGACAATCTCTTTTTTGCGGGGGACTTGTGTGTCCATATACACGAAGGGCTATTTCAACATTCTTGGCATTTACAAGGCTATCCACAATTTTTGAAAGAAGTCTTTTGGCCACATTAATCCTAAAATCTTTATCCATACGGGCATACATACTTCCAGAGCCATCCAACAAAAACAAAATGCGCGTTTTAGTGGGACGCAATGCCTGTTGTGCCGATGTCCTGAAACCAATAAGTAGCAAAACTATGCAAACAAAAAAGCTTAGCTTGTAAAAATTAACGTTGTTTTTCAAAGTAATTTTAAAATTAATAATCCCCTAAACTCGAGGGTAACTGGGTCAAAGCTTTTTCCAATTCAGCATCATTTGGTGCAACACCATGCCATTTGTGACTTCCCATCATAAAATCAATAGGGTAACCCATTTCTGTTTTCATGATGATACATATCGGTTGACCATGACCCGTTTGTCTTTTAGCTCTTTCCATTACATCAATAATTTCAGGAAAACTATGGCCATTCATTCTGAAAACCTTCCACCCAAAAGCAATCATCTTGGCCTCAATGTCCTCCCCTATTCCCATTACACTTTGGGTTGAACCATCAATTTGTTGGCCATTGTAGTCTATAGTAACTATCAAATTGTCGACCTTATTATGTGCTGCATACATAAAAGCTTCCCAGTTTTGACCTTCTTCTAACTCACCATCACCCATCAAAGCGTAAACAATTTTATCATCACCATTTAGCTTTTTAGCTAAAGCAGCGCCAATTGCCACAGAAACACCTTGGCCCAATGAACCAGAAGCAACGCGCACACCTGGCAAGTGTTCATGGGTAGTTGGATGACCTTGCAAGCGAGTATTTAACCTTCGAAAAGATTTTAATTCACTTACTGGAAAATATCCTGAACGGGCTAAAACACTATAAAAAACGGGTGAAATATGTCCGTTTGATAAAAAGAAAATATCCTCCCCTACCCCATCCATGTTAAAATCAGGGTTATGCTCCATGATATGAAAATACAAGGCTGTTAAAAAGTCTGCACAACCTAAAGACCCTCCGGGATGTCCTGATTTACAGCCATGAACCATGCGCAGCACATCTCTGCGAACCTGTGTCGAGGTTTGTTGAAGTGGTTTCGTGTCTATCATTTTATTTCAAATAATCTA
>CANHJJ010000221.1 GCA_947460565.1 Bacteroidota bacterium | reverse complement strand
ATGATAATTAGGCACTTAACTAAATGCCATTAAAAGGTGAAATTTCTAGCCAAATCTGTAGGGTTCAATTTGTTTAAATTCAACAAGAAACTTGCCCTTTCAAATGGGTGATTCAAGCCTTGGTTATCCCAAACTCCTTGCACATCTGCGGATGCAAAAAGAGGTAAGTAAATCTCGAAAATTCCTTTTGCTACACTTAGGTAAATCCCTCCACTGTAATTGGCTTTTGCCTCATACTTGTTGCTTAATGTACTTGTGTTATATGAAACCATTTCTCCATAAACCATATCAGCATAAATTCCCATAGGTAATCTTATTGGAAATGGAATCGTAACATTTGCAGAGGTAAGCCAGGTTTTACTGCTTCCAATGTTTGAGAAATTTCTAAATCCGGCATCTCGGTTAATGATTTGGCGATCAAAAATTTGTTGTTGTGGGTTTCTTATATCGCCCCTTCTTCCCCCCATTAAAGATTCATCATATAAATAGTCAAAGTATCCAGTTGTTCCACCCGCTTGGAAATAACTTTTCTCAAGTTGTAAATTTGTATATGAAGAACCATTTCCAGTATTAAAGAATGTGCCTGCAAATAATCTTATTTGTGCCGTTTTCTTGCCATCTTTATATAGTAAACCTTGCGTAAATTCAGCACTCAAACGATTGTATTGGTAATCGAAAGTACCTGATTGGAAATCTACATTCAATGTACTTGGATAGGTTTTTAAATCGTGTTTGAATTGGTGTTTAACATCTAAAGCTGAAAATGCTTGGTTGTTCCAATTACTGAAGAAACCATTGTTTTGTTTGTTTTCTAAAATACTCACATGACGAATGCTAAGCACATTGCTAAATAAACTTCTTTCCGTTTTTTGTTTAAAATGAATTTCAATGAATGGAGCAAGTTTTTCATAAGTTGTAATTATACCTCTAACATATCCTAACGAATCTGTGTATCCATCCTTTATCAATCCCATTGAACCAAAACGAGATGCACTAACACCAACTTTTACCTTTCTAATAAGTCTGTTGTTTATTGTAAACATATTCCTAGATAGCTTTAAATAACCATTCAAATCATTGGTTGTGAAACTATACATAGGAACAAAATCAAACTCAGTTTTTTGTGCAGGAAAGATATCATTGGCTAAGTAAACACCTAACATGCTTCTGTTATACATGTTGAAACCATAAATAGGTAAAATGAAAATTTGCTTATTATTACTTTTTTCAAGTGAAGGTAAAAATCTAATATCAATGCCATTGCAAGTTTTAAATAATCCTTTTGTTCTAACAGTATTGTTTTGTCTATATAAATCTAAGCTTGTTTCGTCCCCGTCAATGGTCCAGTTTACAGCTCCGTTCTGACTAGGTAATTCAATGGTTTGAGTGCCATTGAAGCCTCTTATGATATTTCTTGATAGAACCATTCCTTTTTCAGAAACAGATTGCACTTCAAAAGGTGTGTTTAATTCCCCTTTGTTTTTTATTTTCAATAATGTTACAGCTTTGCCATCAACTGCTTTGGTTTTAATGCCACGCATTTCATAGTCCATTTTTTTGTTGTTAGCCATGATATCATCAAAAAACCATGAAAGGCTTTTACCTGTAAAACTTTCAGCATGCTTTCTGAAATCTCCAGGCAAGGGATGTTTAAATTTCCACTTATCAAAATAAGCCATCATCATGGCATCAAATTGGTCGCTACCCAAATAGAATTGCAAATACTGAATGGTTAATGGATTTTTTGCATACACAATGGTTCCATAATTATTGTCCGTGTATGCCTCTGAACGCAGGTTGCCTGCTTGGTCTGAATTTCTGCGGGCAGAGTAGGTATAAGTTAGTTTTGTCATGCCAAAACCTTTGTTGTTAAAACCAAATAAATCGTAAATTTTTTGGTTGTTTTTTACCTCATCAGTAGTCACTTTTCTTTCTTCACCACAACGGTTTTCATAATAGGTGTTTATACTCTCATCCATCCAAGGATATTCACGCTCATTACTTCCAAGTATGCCATAAAACCAGTTGTGACCTACTTCATGAATAATAGTTGTTCTATCTATGCTACCACAGTTGGTAATAGTTGGATATTCCATGCCCCCACCTGCCTCCAAAGGAGTTATTACTACCTGCACAAGGTTATAAGGATATTGTCCAACTTTTTCAGAATAAAATTTTACAGCTTCGTTGGTATATTCTATACCGCTTTTGTTGACTTTTTTTGCAAACAACCAAGTATCCACTTTTTTAGTTGGAGTTAAATTTACCACATCATGCAATACCTGAAATTCTTTGCTACAAAACCATGCAAAATCATGCACATTATTTTGAATATATCGCAAGGTTTTAGTCTCTGTTTTCGAAGGGTTTTCAGTATCTTTAGCAAGGCTGTCTTTTTTAGATTTTTCCAACAACCATAGCCATTCTTCTTTGTTTTGTAAATCACCAGTAGCTGCCAAAACGTATTCTTTTGGGAGGGTAATGCTCACATCAAAATTGCCATATTCACTATAGAATTCACCTTGGTTTAAATAGGGCATAGGGTTCCAACCATTTACATCATATACTGCAGGTTTTGGATACCATTGAGAGATACAAAACATTTGATCTTCATGACCCATGCGACTAAAAACCTTTGGTATTTTAACAAAAAAAGGTGTAGCTATTTCTACCGTTTGATTAGGCAAAATTTCTTGATTCAAAGTAATTTTGGCAACATCTATGTCCTTAGTTAATTGCCATGTACAAGCCTTGTTGTCAATAGTAAAGGCCAAACTATCTATATAACCTCTATCTTCTTTTTTAGCAAAATAAAAATCAGTATTTCCATTTTCTAAATCTTGTTTAGCATAAGCAGTTTGGTTGTTTTTATATGCATTCGGCCAAAGATGAATATATATATCTTTTAATACATCAGGCGAGTTGTTTGTATACTGCATCTTGATGTTGCCGGAAAGACTATTGCTTTTATCATTTAAGCGCACATCAATGGTGTAATTAACTGTTTGTTGCCACTTGCTTTGTTCAAGGTTTTTTTGTTGGGCAAAAACTGCATTCAAGCAAATGTTAATGAGTAAAAATATAATTGTTTTTTTCATATTGTGAGCAATAAATAAAATTTCTTTCCAAAAACGGCATTAATTATTGGTTGGTTTGAAACTAATGAGAGCGTTTACTTTTTGTGCTTTTTCATGGGCTTCTTTTGCTGTTTCTGCCAATACTGTAATGTGCCCCATTTTGCGTTTGGGTTTACTTTCTTTTTTACCATACAGATGCACATAAACACCCTCCATAACAGATATTTCTTCCAGTCCTTCTAATTGATAGGGTCCTGAAAAATCATCAGCACCTAAAAGGTTTATCATCACAGCAGGTAAAACAGACTTAGTACTTCCCAACGGAATATTGGCAAGTATTCTTACCAATTGTTCAAACTGCGATGTATAGCAAGCCTCAATACTATGGTGTCCGCTGTTGTGCACTCTTGGGGCGATTTCGTTGACCAAAATATTGTTATCATTGGTGAGAAACATTTCAACGGCAAAAATGCCTATACCTTGTAATGCGTTTACAGCTTTAATAGCGATTTCTTCTGCCTTTGCTTTAACTGATTTGTCTATATTGGCAGGGCATAAAAGAAAAGTAACCAAATTAGCCACAGGGTCAAACTCCATTTCTACCGATGGGTAGCAAAGGGTATTTCCATTTCTGTCTCTAGCTACAATTACGGATAATTCTTTTTGACAAGGTATAAATTCTTCAATCACACAAGCTTGTTCAAAAGGTATTGAATCTAAGTCTGTTAAAATATTAGATTTATGTAGTAGCATAACCCCTTTTCCATCATACCCGTCTTTGCGGGTTTTGGCGGCAAATTTTTCAGAATTTATTTGACCTAATGCGCTTGCCCATTCGTTTTTGTTTTTCACCAAAACAAATGCACTTGTAGGAATATGGTGATCGAGAAAAAATTGCTTTTGTAAACCCTTGTCTTGAATGATTTGAAGCACTTTTGGTGATGGAATGATGGTTTTACCTTCTGCTTCTAGCTTTAGCAAGGCTTCCGTGTTCACATGTTCTATTTCATAACTTAGCACATCCGAAGTTTCTGCTAATTTTCTAATAGCTGCTTCATCTTGCAAACTACCTATGATTAGTTGATCACAGATGCTCGCACAAGGGCAATTCGGGTCGTTTTCGAGTATATTAAAAGTTAAGTTAAGTCTTAAACTTTCCTCAATCATCATGCGTCCTAATTGACCGCCCCCTAAAATGCCTATTCGAGTATGCAATGGATTCATTTTATATCTTTTTATTTAGCCTTTGCTTGTAAAACTTGTAAATAGAAATTCTCATATTTGGGAACGATGTTATTAATATCAAATT
>CANHJJ010000220.1 GCA_947460565.1 Bacteroidota bacterium | reverse complement strand
GTTAATGATAAAAACTGGTTTGTATTATTAATATGGTCGTTTCGATAACCCACTTTCAAAAATTCATTTTGCCAATAATCCGTTTCTGAACTGTTATTATCAATCACAAAAACAGTATAGGGTTCTTCCGTAAATAAAATAAGACATGCCTTGTCTAGCCTTTTGGTACCTATGCCTTTCTTAAAACTAATTCCTATTTCACTTGAGCTATTTTCCGAAGTTTCAATAAAGCTTTCTTTGTTTTCTATTTTGTAAATACCCAAGCCATCATAGAAATTTCTGTGTAGTTGAAGGTGTTTAAATTTAACCACAAACAAGTCTCCATCTTTAATATTGGGGTGCTTCGAAACCGATTTTAGGTGTTGATGAATGTTAATTGATTTGAGGGCGTAATTATCTCCATTTTGTATGTCGTTGGATAGTTTCAATAACGTGTTTAATTCAATATCTACATCATGTTTAAATTCATAGGTAGTAGAACTAGATATAAAAGGCCTCAAAAATACTTTCTTCAAAATATCATTCTCTTCATCTGAATTGGGTGCAAATGATTGGTCATTGATAATGTTTTTTGCATGGTCGATGCTAATGCGGTGAAGGGCGTATGTTTCTATGGATGCGTCAGTAAATTCAATCATTTGGGTAATTTTTGGGACGCGAACCTAAGGAAGGACAAACACTATTGCAATACTTAGAAAGTATTTATAAAATTTGCTTGATTTAGTAAGCATAAATTATTGAAAATTTAACGCTAATTGTGGAATTTTCTCCCGTTTTGGGATAACTTTTATCTTAATCATGAACTTGAAAAAATAGTAGTGTATTGTTAATCAGGTGTATCATAAATTTGGTTTCTTGTTTGCAATAAGGTGGGAAAATCAATACAAAATGAAAAACCCAATTTTTAAAATCGCTTTTGCTTTGTTATTTTTATCTAGCTTAACCAGTTGTATGAAGGAGGTTACTCCAGCACCAGCAGGGGCAGCCAATGCAGTAACAGCAAAAACAACTTCGGACATAAAAGCGTCAAAAGATTTTAAATGGAATACCACTAACTCATTAAACTTAAGTTTTAAAGGTGTTCGTAATGATGTTAGGGTAGCTGTTTTGAAGGTTGTTACACCCGATGGTGGAATATTGTTTAAAAAACTACAAAAAGCCAATGAGGATTATTCAATCCAATTGACCCTTCCTGCGCAATACGATAAAGTATCCCTTCAATTTGATGGTGTAAATAGGACATACGATACCAAACTTGGGAAAGTTGAAATGAATTTAAATTAAACAGTCACGTTATTTGTAGAATAAAAATTAAAAAAACAACCTTCAGAGGCAGCAATCAATTTTAGTGTCTTGGAAATATTATAAAAAAAATGATCAAATCAAATCAAAAAACGAAAACCATTCAGAAGCCCATGAAAATGGCATTTTTAATCGCTTTGTTCCTATTAGTAGCAAGCAGCGTTTATGCAGCGCCTACCAACTATACAGTTGTTGGTATTGACAAATTTAATGGTGCCGATGGAGCAGGAAGCTCAATAAGCCAAAATGGAACTATTCTGGGAAATTCTTTTAATGCTATAATCCGAAATGGCTCTACCAATGATTTCACTTTCGATTGTGGTACAATGACTACTAATTGGGATGACGAACGTAAAGGAGCAATTATTTTCAGATATACCAGCGCCAGTAGTTTTTATGCTATAACGTATCATCGTGATCAATGGAATACTGGAAATTACATTGTTAGATTAAAATTAAACACTTTAAACAGTCCATTATCATCATCTGGTGATTTAGGAAGCTACACTATTCCAGGGGGGGTGGGTGTAACATCATTAAGAGTAAATGTAGTTGGAAGCTCAATACAGGTAACGATTAACGGAACATTACGAATCAATGTAACTAATTCGGTTAATCCTACGGGTAGCTATGGATTTGGAGTAGGCGCAAGATTTAACACCGATGATGTTGCTTGGAATAATGTTGTTTGGACACCATGTGCTACAAGAACAGTAGGAGCTGCTTCCATTGCACCTACTCCTAACATCAATACTGCAATGACAACCATTACCCATGCCACAACAAATGTAACGGGTATAAGCTCCACCACTGGTTTACCTGCGGGGGTTACTGCAAGTTATGCTTCAAACACAATTTACATTAGCGGAACTCCAACCGCATCAGGAACTTTTAATTATACCATTACGCCCAATGGTTGTGGAAGTGCTACAGCTACAGGAACTATTACTGTAGCTGCCGCTGCAATTACCCGTTATGTAAACACAAGTGGTTCTTGGGGTAGTTATACACCATGTTACACCACTATTCAGGCAGCCATTAATGCCTCATCTGCTGGTGATGTGATTAATGTTGATGCAGGAACGTATACTGAAGCATTGATCATTGATAAAGAGGTTACACTATCAGGCCCCAATGCAGCTGTTTCCCCAAATACAGGAAGCAGGGTTGCAGAAGCTATTATCAATCTAAATACCAATACTAGTTTTGCAATAAGAATTATGGCAAATAATGTTACTTTCAAGGGCTTCAGGATAATAAATTCAAATTGTCCAGGTGCTCTTTTATCCGGTGGTGCAACAGGGGCTGGTTCTTATTCAACAATTGCTACATCTAATGTTACAATTGAAAAGAATCTTTTTACTAATTTAGTTGGTAATGCTATTTACACTGCTGGTTCTATTACTACTTGGGCCATCACAGACAATAATATTTCGAATCTGACCAATTTTACTACTGGTGGAACTTTTGGTTCTGGTATTTCTGTTTGGAGTGGTGCGACAGGTCTTAGCATTACAAATAACACCATGTCAAGCATGGGACACAATGGTATTCAGCTAACAATGAACTCTGGCACTGGCACGAACCTTACGGTTCAAAATAATACCATTTCTACTGTTCCGAGATCAGGTATAAGTATGAACGGTGGCTGGAATACAGCTCTAATCTCAAATAATACTGTTACAGGCGCCAATAGCGCATCTTCTTCCACAGATGGCGGTATGAAGGTTCAATCATTGAATACAGTAATGGGCCTTGTAATTAGCAACAACACTTTTACCAGCAACTTCAATGGATTCTATGTTCAAAATAATACTACCCTTGTTGGTAAAGATATAGTTGTTACTAACAATAATCTTTCGAATAATACTAACTTTTCTATAAATAATGCTGCTACTGCTGGTACTTTAACTGCTACCAGCAACTGGTATGGTACCACAAGCAATGTGTGTTCAAAAATATCTGGTAGTGTAACCTATATGCCTTTTCAAATTACTAGTAATGTTAGTGGTACAGGTACAGGTTACAATCCTGTTAAAAATACTACACAGAATACTTATTTCTGTACCATTCAGTCGGCTATTAATGCCGCTAACGCAAATGATGTGATTCAAGTAGCTGCAGGTACTTATGCAGAAAGCTTAGATATTACAAAAGCATTAACCATATTAGGACCAAATGCAAGCACTTCACCCAATGGCGGTAGCAGGGCTGCAGAGGCAATTATAAACCTTTCAACAGGTGCTAGGTCAATATATATCAATGCAAGCAATATTACCATTAAGGGATTTGAAATTATCAATTCAGCCAATGCGGGCGCTATTATGGGCGGTTCGGGAATATCGGGAATAAGCAATAGCACACCCACTAATATTGTCATTGAAAAAAACTACATGCATGATTTAAATGGAGCTGCTATTTTATTATTAGGTAATTATACAGTAAGAAACTGTGCTTGGACAATTAATGATAACAAGATTAATGGAACTACCTTAAATACTTATTTTGGTGGTGGATACGGATCAGGTATTAAGTTATGGACAGGTTCAAATTGTGCCATTACCAATAACGTGCTTACCAATATTGGTTTCACAGGAATTGATGTGGGTTGGATTCAAAATTCAACCATCAGTGGCAATACTTTAACTACTTTAGTTGATAATGGTATGCAGGTGGTGGGCACCAATTCAAGTGTTAGCATTACAAACAATACTATAACCAATGCAAACTATCCTTCAGCTACTTTGGGTCAAGGTGGAATAAAACTATTTGGTAGTCCAACAAATTTAAGCGTTACCGGAAATATTGTAACCGGATGTGGAAGTGCTTTTGCAGTTGAACCTAATAATAATGCAGCAGGTGCTTCGGTAAATAACAATAACTTTTCGGGCAATACCTATGGTGTTTACCATGCAGGAACAGGAACATTAAATGCAACTTGTAACTGGTATGGATCGGCTAGCTATGCTACAATAGCATCAAAAATTTCGGGTAACGTAACATTCGTTTCATTCTTAGTAAGTGGTACTGATAATGATTTAGCTACAAGCGGTTTTCAACCAGCCTCAGGAACTTGTACAGGAGT
>CANHJJ010000219.1 GCA_947460565.1 Bacteroidota bacterium | reverse complement strand
TATACCGAATCGCCTGAGATTGTTAATCGACCTATGATTAAATGGATTTGGGAAGCGGTTTCAGGATTATGCATTCCCAAAGCAAAAGCAGCCTATACAGTTGGTCCGATGTTAGCCGAATTAATGGGCAATAAATATGACATTCATTTTTCATGTGTTCGGAATGTCCCCTTTTCAATCTCATTATCAAATCAACAAATTCAGAAATCAACAAATCAAAAAATCATCCTCTACCAAGGTGCTATGAACCATGGACGAGGGATTGAAGAAAGCATACTTGCCATGAAACAAGTGAATGCAGAATTGTGGTTAGCTGGAGATGGAGATTTAATGGCAGAACTAAAGCAGTTGGTAAGCGAAAATCAACTCAATGATAAAGTGAAATTTTTGGGTTATATAAAGCCCGCAGAATTAAAAGCCATTACCCAAGAAGCCTACATAGGCTTGAATTTATTGCAGCCTATTGGTTTGAGTTATTATTACTCACTGGCCAATAAGTTTTTTGATTATATGCAGCAAGGCATCCCTTGCATTTCGGCTAATTTCCCCGAATACCAAGCCATAAACCAAGCATACAATTGCACCCTTTTATCATTTTGTGATGTGGACGAAATTGCCCATTCAATAAATTTATTATTGAATGACGAAACATTATACAAAACACTAAAAGAGAATTGCATTAAAGCTAAAGCAGATTTTTGTTGGGAGAAAGAAGAACAAAAGCTAATTGAGATTTATAGAAAACTAAATTAGTCATAGTTCAAATTAAGTGAGCACAACGAACTGAATACTGAGCACTGAAACAATGCACCAAGCACTATTTACCTCCTTTAGTATCCAACCAAATAAACTCACCAGAGCTCAATCTAAAAATATCGTTGTCCACTGTTAATGTTTGGTTTTCTTTAAAGCCTTTCATTTGAATGGTTTCATTCCAGGTGCTAATGCTTCCCTTTGTTTGATAAGCAATTTTCAAATATTCGGTATTAACTCCTTTTGCTGTTCCACATAATACCACATGAACAGGCCTCTTAATTCTTTTCAATAAGGCCATATCCCTTACAGGGCTATCATCAGCTAACAAAACGATATCGCCATAATCTCTTAAGGTACCCATTGATTTATAAACAGCTTCTAAATCATTTTCTGGATCATCTCCTCCTTCGCCCAGTTTTCTCACATCTTCAATATCTTTTTTTAGCTTTCTGAAATCTTTGGCCTCAAAGGGATGCACACCACCTGCATTGCCAATGGGCTTTTTAGAGTCCAACACATTATCACCATCATTAAACAAAACATAAAACTTAACCCTGCCATCTTCGTAGGTTTGCTTATACCAAACGAGTAACTGCCCTATGTAAGGAAACATGCTGCCCGTCATATCTACCACCAACAATATTTTCTTCCAATTAGGATTGCGCTTGAAAGTATTGAATATGGTAGAGTCTTTCACTTTGTATTCGCCCGTTAAGAATTTGTCGAATTTCAAGGTGGTTTCCTTGGTTGGTGATTCATAGGTTACATAACCCTTTTTATCAAAATGGGCATAAGAGCCTGCTAATTCACCTTTTTCAAATCTACCTTCTGTTTGCAAATAATTATTTTCGTCATAGCATCTTTCATAGCCACTCTTCAATCCATCTTTATAAATCTCTTCGCATCTAGTTGAACAACTTGGAAAAAAGGAAACGCTTGGCCCGTCCAAAACGCCTTTGCGGTATGTGTTAGAATATTCTAAGCAATCTTGGGCATCATAGTATTTAATTTCTAAACCATCTTTTTCACCATTTTCATAATACACCTCATACTTCAAATCTCCATCAGGCCAGGTGTATCTCCAAAAACCTTGTTTCATGCCATTTGCTAATGTCAAGTTCACGGTATCCCCATCCAAAAGGCTAAAGGTTTGGCTGTATAAAGCAAAACTTGGAAGGATGAAATAAATAAAAGTTAGAGATAATTTCTTCAAAAATGGGTACTGAATTAATCCTCGAATTTAATATTAATACGCTAAATGAAAAATGATGTTATGACAATCATTATTATCAATTAAAAAACAAATGAAAAATTCATACGTTAATATAAATATGAATAAAGAATTAATCGAAAAATACATCTCTCAAACCCTCGAACAAAACAAGGCCCCCGAAAGCGTTTATCTGTTTGCCAAATTAGCCGGCATCGAAGAAAAAGAATTCTATAACCATTTTGCTAGCCTTGAATCACTTGAAAATAATATTTTCAGTCAGTGGTTTTTAGATACAATTGAAACCCAGAAAAACAGTGAGCCTTGGCAAACCTATAGTAGCAGAGAAAAAGCATTGGCTGTATTTTTTGCTTTCATCGAAAACCTAAAAAACTATCGTAGTTTTGTAAACTTCTTGCATCATAGAGACAGCAAAATACTACCTAAATGGCCTTCTTACCTTAATGAATTGCACAAAGACTTTGTAACAGAGGTTAAACCCATTATACATGAGGGATTGCAAAGCAAAGAATTGGCAGAACGAAAATATTTGGACGACAAATACACTGATGGACTTTGGGTGAACTTTGTTTTTATTATCAATTTTTGGTTAAAAGATAACAGTAAAGGATTTGAAAAAACCGATGAAGCCATTGAGCGATCTGTTAATTTAGCCTTCGATTTGATGGGTAAATCAGCTTTGGATGCAGCTTTAGACTTTGGTAAATTCTTATTTCAAAACAAATAGTATATCTCAATTGCAAGGCTACGATCACTCGTATAAAACCATGCATTGAAAAACAAAATGGAACAAACCAGTATTCCAAGTACAAAAGTTGAACGCGCCATGAGACTCGTAAAAACAGGAGCTCAAATTGGCGGAAATTACATAAAACATTATAGCAAAAAGCTTGTAGATCCTAGTAAAACAAGAGACGAACTTCATGAAGACAATGCTGAAGATGTGTACAATGCTTTAAGTGAACTAAAAGGCTCTGCGCTTAAGGTAGCCCAAATGTTAAGTATGGAAAAAAATGTATTGCCAAGGGCTTATGTCAATAAATTTGCCTTGGCACAATACAGTGCTCCTCCCCTTTCAGGACCCTTAATTATCCAAACTTTTATTAAACAATTTGGGAAAACACCGCAGCAAATATTTGATACTTTTAAAATGAACTCTACCAACGCAGCCAGCATTGGACAAGTGCATGAAGCTACTTTAAATGGAAAAAAATTGGCTGTAAAAATTCAATACCCAGGTGTAGCAGAAAGTATTAAAAGCGATTTAACCATGGTAAAACCCATTGCATTTCGACTGATTGGATTGAGCGAAAAGGAATTTGAAAAATACATCAAGGAAGTTGAAAACAAACTAATTGAAGAAACAGACTACACACTTGAACTGAAACGAAGTGAAGAGATTTCAAAGCTTTGCTCACATATACCCAATATAATTTTTAGTCATTACTATCCTGAGTATTCTTCAAGTAAAGTTTTGGTGATGGATTGGTTAGAAGGCAAGCACTTGGATGAATTTTTAAAAACAAATCCAAGCCAAGAAACCAGGAACAAAATTGGTCAAGCCATGTGGGATTTTTATGACTTGCAAGTTCATCAGCACAGGGCCGTGCATGCAGATCCTCATCCAGGAAACTTCTTGATGTTTGAAGATGGCAAATTAGGTGTTATTGATTTTGGATGCGTAAAAGAAATTCCTGAAGATTTCTATAACCATTACTTTGCTTTACTTGTTCCTCAAATTGTAAACGATATTGACAGTGTTAAACGCATTATGATACAACAACAAATTGTAAATAATAATGACGATAAAGCCACCCAAGAAAAAATCACAGATGCTTTTTTAAGAATGACAAACTTATTAAGAAAACCTTTTGAGGAAGAGGTATTCAACTTTGGAGACAATGCCTATATAGATAGTATTTATCAATTAGGGGAAGAGGTGACAAACATGAAAGAATTACGCGAAAGTAAAGAAGGACGGGGATCCCAACACGCCTTATACATCAACAGAACTTACTTTGGGCTTTATTCCATTTTAAATGTACTTCAAGCCCAAGTTAAAACAGGAGTTCGTGATTGGAAAGCCCCGCTCATTAAATTTCACTTAAACAAATCATAATTAATCCATAAAAAAAGAGCCAAATTCATATTGAATTCGGCTCTTTGGTTTTTTAAATCTCAATAACTACTTGATGGTTTTTACAAACTCTGCAGCTTTTTTATTACCTGGCTCAAGTATCAATATTTTTTCAAAATAGGTTTTACAATTTCTTTCTTCACCTTTTGCACTATTTTTGTAGCAATATGAACCTAAATAATCATAAGCCTGAACAATATTGTTCTTTTGCTTTTCAGCCACTGCAGGATCGTTAAGGTTTATCAAACTTAAGTATTTTTCAAAACAAAAT
>CANHJJ010000218.1 GCA_947460565.1 Bacteroidota bacterium | reverse complement strand
TGATCATCTAAAAGGGATAAAAATTGCTATCATGGGATGTATTGTTAATGGTCCGGGCGAAATGGCTGACGCTGATTATGGTTATGTAGGAAGCGGTGTGGGTAAAATTACACTGTACAAAGGCAAAGAAGTGGTGAAGCGAAACATACCAAGCGAAAATGCTGTAAATGAACTAATAGACCTAATTAGAGATAACGGTGATTGGGTGGAAACCTCGCTGTAGTCTTCTTTTTAGGTAAATTTTCTCGCAAAGCCGACAAATGTTACAAAAACATTGACTTTGGACTATATTGCATCGTCATTTGTCTTACTATGAATAAAAGAATACTTTATCTATTTTTATTTATTTTCCCTTTGTGGACTGCTGCTCAAAATTGTGCTATACAAGTTAGTAATACAGTCGTTTGTCTAGGTAATGCCGTATCTTTTACAGTTACCTATAATGCTGGATTAACCGTTCAAAGTTTCAATTGGAATTTTGGAGATGCTACCGTTGGAACAGTTTCACTTAATAACTCTCACTTATATTTAACACCTGGAATTTATACACCTACCCTCCGAATTGTTTTCACGAATGCTCAAACCTGCGATATATCAGCCCCTACCATTACCGTATTTAGAAAACCAAATGCTAAATTTAACCTAACCACGCCCAAAACACAATGCAATAAGGACAATCAGATTTGTATAAAGGATGTTTCAACAAAAGGTCTTAATAGTCTCGGCATTAAAAGTAGATTGATTTTATGGGATGATGGAACTTTCATAAACACGGCAGATCTATCAAATGCTGACTATTGTCACAGTTATACCAATCCATTTGGTCGAAAGTATACAATAGTTTTAGAAATTACCGACAGTAACAATTGCATTAGTCGAGTAGAGAAAACCGACTCAGTTACCATATTTACAGCCATGCAACCTGTGAGTTTTAATATGAGTGCTTCCAATAAGTGCGATACCGTATTCGCTACTTTTATTAATACCAGTCAATTTCCTCAAAGTCAAGCGAAAAAAATATATTGGGATTTTGGCGATGGTAGTATCGATTCTTCTGGAGCAAAATGGACGAACCTAAAACATACTTATGCAAAAACAGGTAAATTTATACCTAAACTTACTATCGTTAATTTTGATGGTTGTTCACTCGCGGTTGAGGGCTCGCAAATTAAAAATGTTAAACTAAGTAATAAAATCAACATATCGAATTCAAGTAAATGTTATAGCAATATTAACTATTTATTTTCTCCAGATAGTCCAGATGTTGATGTGAATTACACATGGATTATATTCAACCAAAATGATAATGTGCTTGAAACCATAAATGGTCAAACTTATAGTATAAGCAATTCCAATAAAATTAAATTTTCATGTGGTAAATATAAAATCCGACTTTTATTAAGTTACAAAACATGCTCTAAGAGTTTGGATACTGTATTCGAGGTACTTGGACCTATTTCAAGAATCTATGATGGAAGCAAACCACCTCAAAATTTAAATCAATGCCACGCAAATGATACGGTATTTGTAATAAGCCCAAACCTTGACGGATCTTGTTACTACAACAATGCCATTAAAAGATTATGGGACTTTGGAGATCCATTTGCACCAGCTTGCACACTTGACACAAAAAACAATATTAATATTGGTCTTAATTGCAGGTATTCAAAAGATTCAATTCAAGTAAAACACCTTTTCAATGCAACTAAAGACCAATGCTATAAAATATCCTTAACTTTAAGTGATGTTAATACGGGTTGCGAGAGTCTTGATACTGTAAATGTTAGCTTAACACCACCCAACGCAAAACCGGGACCACTTGAAACGCCAAAACGAAAGGGGTTGATTTGGACGGGGAAAGCATGCATAGGTTCACCTATACTATATGATTTTACAGAAACACTGCCCACATGCTCTCGAAATGCAACATGGATAAAGGCTGATTCAGCAGATTCCCAAGGTATTTGGCAAATAGTTGATTCAACAAAATTTACCTTTCCAATTACCTATACAAAAATCACTGATCCTAAAGGATGGGTTACAGTTGGGTTAATTATTAAAAATGGTAGCTGTTACGATACAGCATGGTATCATAATCTAATCAATATTATTGAGATTAAGCCTGCAATTAATGTAAATGTGCTTGGTACTTGCCAACCCTATACTTTAAAACTAAATGCAAGAGATAGTATTCAAGATAGCCTTACCCAAGCCCTATGGTACATAGATGGGAATTTAATTTCTAATCAACTTTTCGCCAAAACCGATTCAATCATTAAGCCTTGCTCGAAGCTTGTGCCGAGTCAAGGTCAGTATAATCTTTCTCTTCAATTGATTAACAGAAAAACTTGTGTTGAAAGATTCGACACCACTATTAACCTAGGTTTTCAAAAATCAATTAACTACTCTAAGTCTATTTTGTGTTTGGGAGATTCAATTCAGCTGCTCGACTCAATCAATTACTTTGATTCGAAGGTCAATTTTTGGGGAGATACTAGCAGGGCATCACGAGGTAAGGAAAAAATGTGGTGGCAAATAAATAATAGTGGATTTGTTTACACAGGAGGCAAACCAAAATTCCTTTTAAACAAGGTTGGAAATTATACGGTAACTTTAGTAGCAAAGGACAGTTTAAATTGCATTGACACCCTTGTAAAATATGAACAATTGAAAATAGTGGATTTAAAAGCATCTATAAAAAATATGCAACAATTGTATGTGTGTGCCCCAAAAGTAGCCTTGTTTTCTGATTCAAGTTATGTATTAGACTCTTCTGCCCAATATGGTGATGCACCTTACGCTAGCATTATCAAAAAAACATGGAATTTTGGAGATAATAAAGATGACGCATTTGTAGATGAGCCCATACATGAATATACTGCCAACGGTAAGTATAAAGCCTATCTTGCCATTGAGGCTGATAATGGTTGCTTAGATACGGCATATATGGATATTGAATTAAAAGGTCCAAACCCTTCATTTGGAATTTTAAAGGGAGATACATTTGGTTGCAATCCTGTTAGCATAACACTTAAAAATACTACTGGCAGACAAATTGATGATTGGATATGGACGGCAAGAGGCCCTATAAACTCAGTCATATCCACTCAAAAAGATACCAATGTAACTTTTGTATTTACGCAAGCTGGTGTTTATAAACTTCGATTATATGGTAGTGAAAATGTCTTTAACCCTGTTACAGGAAACTTCCAAAATTGTGTTGCTTCATACCCAGATTCACTAAATCCAAACTCTCCTGAGTTTAATGTGAGGGTGGTGGATAGACCTTATTTGAGCTTCACTGCACCCGATACGGTTTGTGTAAACGAGAGTTTCAATGTGGTTTCTACTCTTGATCCTGTATATGGCAGTTATACCTTGGATTTTGGAGATAATAATTCCCGATTTGCAGATACATCAGAGAAAACAATCACAACTAGTTATGGTAAGCCCGGTTCTTTTATAATTAAGTTGTTTGGGAATACCTCTCAAAAAATATCTTGTATTGACACGCCTAGTAAAACTGTTTATGTGCAAAGCGTAAAAGCAGATTTTAGCATTGATGAAAGTAAAAATCCAACATTTAAATTTAATAACTTAAGCAAAGGCGCAACTGAGTTGAATTGGAATTTTGGCGCAACACAAGCGGGCAATCAAAATACTTCAAAAGATGAAAATCCAAGTTTTGATTACAGCAATTATTTAAGTTCAACGGATAGTGTAAAAATATGCTTGGCAGTTGCCAGTTCCAGAGATTGCAAAGACACCATCTGCAAGAAAATTTATCCATTCAGCAAAGGTGTTAAAATTTATAATGTATTCAGCCCCGATGGTGATGGTAAAAATGATGCCTTAGATTTTGACTTAAAGGGAATAGGCAAGTACGAATTATTTGTATATAACCGTTGGGGCGATTTGGTTTTTGAATCCAGCAAAGATGGGATTGGAAATGATGGAAATAATTGGAATGGAAAAGTCCAAAACACAGGAGCTGAATGCGCTACCGGAACATATTTCTATATTTTTAAATATAGATTTTTAGGACAAAATTCAGATAACCAAGAACGCGGAACCATTACTTTAATCAGGTAAGGCAAAACAAATTGGGTACAAACTATGTATTGATAAGTAATGACATTTAAAATATATACCAAAACAGGCGACAAAGGAGAGACATCACTTATAGGTGGTGTGCGCGTGCCTAAATACCATTTAAGAATAGAAAGCTACGGAACCATTGATGAATTAAACTCTTATATAGGTTTGGTTAAGGATAGTTTATCATTAAGCCATGCCCTCGCTACACTAAATGAAATTCAAGATAGGTTATTTACCATAGGTAGTTTATTGGCAAGCGATCCAGAAAAATCTAAAATGAAGATTCCTGATTTGCACCAAAGTGATAT
>CANHJJ010000217.1 GCA_947460565.1 Bacteroidota bacterium | reverse complement strand
TGCAAGTGATTTAGAAAATTACCCTCGCTTGATTGAGAACGACATGAAGCTACTGCTTGAAAATGGTTGTGACGTGCTTTTTCACCCTAGTGTTGAACAAATGTACCCGAATGGCTTGCAAAAAAATGAGGAGGATTATGGGCAAGTCCTAAAGGTGTTTGAAGGTTTGCATAGACCTGGTCATTTTGATGGTGTGTTAACAGTAGTAGCTCGATTATTTGATATTGTTAAACCTCATAAAAGTTTTTTTGGTCAAAAAGATTACCAGCAGTGCATAGTCGTGGCTGAGTTGATTAAAAGAAAATTTCCTGAGATAGAATTACATGTATGCCCAATTCTGCGGGAAAACAGTGGTTTGGCTATGAGCAGTAGAAATTTAAGGCTCAACGATATCGAAAAATCAGATGCTTTGCTCATAAACAAAGCCTTACAATATATACAATCCGGATTTGGTCAAAAGGACCTAGCTATATTGATTGAAGAAGCCAAGCAGATAATTAATGAAAGTAAATTATTATCCATTGAGTATTTGGATGTGGCAAATGCAATTAATTTAGAGCCAATAAAAAATTCAAATACCAAGGCAATAGCGCTTGCTGCTGTCCATTGCGGTCCTGTCAGGCTAATCGACAATATCTTATTGAATTAACAAAAAGCTAAAAATACTCAACTTTTCTCGCAATTCTAATTGCATATATTTGTCTTCTTAAGTTTTATTTCATGAAAAAAATTATCACAGCCTTAATGATAAGCACAAGTATACTTATTGCTAATGCGCAAAGCAATAGCGATAATCCTCTGTTGAAAAAATGGTCTGGACCTTATGGTGGGGTGCCAGCCTTTGATGAATATAAAATAACTGACATCAAGCAAGCATTAGAAGCAGGTATAAAAGAAAAATTGGATGAAAGTGATGCGATAGCCAACAATCCTCAAGCAGCTAATTTTGACAACACCATTGTAGCCCTTGAGCGCTCAGGTAAAACGTTATCAAGGGTTATGGCTGTTTTTGGCATTTATGGTAGCAACATGAGCAGTGCAGAATTTGAGCCTATTGAAACTGAAATGACGCCTGAAATCTATGCAGTATCAAATAAGGTATTCCAAAACAAGAAATTGTTTCAACGCATAGAGAAAATCTACCTTTCGCCTGAAAGCAAAAAACTAAATGCTGAACAGCAAAGATTGGTTTGGTTGTATTACACAAACTTTGTTCGTGAGGGAGCTAAGGCAGATGCAGCTAGTAAGGAAAAAATCAGTGCTATCAACCAAAAGCTAGCAGGATTGTTTACCAAATTTAGCCAAAATTTGTTGGCCGAAGAGCACAACCAATATGTTGAATTAAAAAGTGAAGCCGATTTTGATGGATTGCCATCTGAGATAAAAGCAGCTGCTATGGCGCAAGCCAAAGAAAGAAATCTTCCTGTGATGGGTGTGATTTCAAATACCCGTTCATCTATTGAACCATTTTTAACTTTTTCAAATCGCAGAGATTTGAGACAAAAGGCTTGGGAAATATTCATTAAACGAGGAGATAATGGCAATGCCAATGATAACAATTCTACTTTGGTTCAAATTCTAAAATTGCGCGCCCAAAAAGCAAAGCTACTAGGCTTTCCAACTTTTGCTCATTGGAGTTTATCAAACACGATGGCTAAAAATCCAGATCGCACCATTGCCTTGATGGAAGCGGTTTGGAGACCTGCTATTGCACAAGTAAAAAATGATGTGGCAAGTATGCAGCAAATGGTGCAAAGCGAAGGAGGCAATTTTAAAATTTCCCCTTGGGATTATCGCTATTATGCTGAAAAAGTCCGAAAAGCCAGATACGATCTTGATCAAAATGAAGTGAAACAATACCTACAATTGGAAAAATTGAGAGAGGGCATGTTTTGGGTGGCAGGAGAGTTATTCAATTTATCTTTTAAGCAAGTGCTTGATGTACCCGTTTATCATCCTGATGTGCGTGTGTGGGAGGTGTCTAACAAAACCACTGGTAAGGCGATTGGCTTATGGTATTTCGATCCTTATGCTCGCGCTGGTAAGCGCTCAGGAGCATGGATGAATGCTTACAGAGACCAATCTAAATTGGATGCTGAGGTGTTAACCATCGTTTCAAACAATTGTAATTTTATCAAAGGAGCCGAAGGCGAACCACTATTGATATCATGGGAAGATGCGAGCACTTTGTTTCATGAGTTCGGACATGCCTTGCATGGCTTATGTTCAGATGTAACTTACCCAAGCCTTTCGGGCACTTCGGTAGCCCGCGATTATGTTGAGTTTCCTTCACAGATTCTCGAGCGTTGGTTGGCTACACCTGAGGTGTTAAAGCAATTTGCCTTGCACTATAAAACCAATGAACCAATACCACAAAGTTTGGTAGAACGAATTGATAAAGCAGCTACCTTCAACGAAGGATTTTCATCGGTTGAAACCCTTGCAAGTTCTCTGGTGGATATGAAACTGCATTTGGCAGGCGAGACTCCTATTATTCCTAAAGCCTTTGAGAAAGAAACATTAACTAAACTGCACATGCCTTCAGAGATAGTTATGCGTCATCGCATTCCTCAATTTGGTCATATTTTCTCGGGTGATGATTATGCCGCGGGCTACTACAGCTATTTGTGGGCAGATGTAATTAGTGCAGATGCCTACGAAGCTTTTACTGAAGCCACAGGTCCTTATGACAAAGTGGTTGCAAAAAGAATGTATGACCATGTGTTTAGCATTGGAAATACGGTTGACCAAGAGGTGGCTTACAGAAAATTTAGAGGTCGCGACCCAAAAATTGATGCTTTGATGCGTGCAAGAAATTTCCCATTACCGACAGAGCTTAGGAAGAAGAAATAGAATGATGAGAGAATTTGAGTATGTTCATTCTTTAGTTAAAGATTTTAATACTGCAATTTAGATATGTCGGGAAGCAATTCCCGACAGCACAAGAAAAAAGTTATTGTGAAAATTTTACCATTTTTAACAAATCTATGCAAAACCTATAATTATATCTTAGACAAACTGAAAACTATCTCCATCAAACAAGCCTTTGTCGCTTAGTTTTAGGTGGGGTATCACCAATAGCGCCATAAACGAAAGGCTCATAAAGGGTGCTTGCAAGCCAGAGCCCAAGATATGTTTGGCAAAATTGTCTAATTCAGTATAATCCTTAGACACCTGCCATGCATCCTTTTCGCTCATGAGTCCTGCCACAGGCAAGGGTAATACTTTTTCTGTTTGCTTGTTTATGGCACTTAAGCCACCTGTGTTTGAAATCAGTAAATTCACTGCTTGGCAAATGGATTCATCATCTACACCCACTGCTATGATATTATGGCTATCGTGTGCTACTGAACTGGCAATGGCACCTTCTTTAAAGCCAAAGTTTTTCACATAGCTTATGGCCACAGGAGCCGCTTTATAGCGGTTTATTACTACCATTTTCAGGATGTCATTTTCGGGCAATACCTCATTTTTGTCGACAATCAATTTATTAGTTATCAGTTGCCCATCAAGACACTCAATCACATATTCTTGTTCTATTAATGGGTAAGCAAAATCAGCAGGGGTTTTAGGTGCACAATCAAAATGGTTTACACAATTCACTTGCACCCGATTTATGAGAGATTGGCCTTTGTCTGCCACCAATTCTCCTTTGATATAGGTTTGGTCAATCATAAAGTTTTGCAAGTCGCGGGTGATAATAAAATCTGCCCAATCGCCAACTTGCAATTTGCCAACAGCCATTTTATAATGATCTACAGGGTTTAGGCAAGCCACCTGCAATACCTTGAACAAATCGTTTCCTTTTTGCAAAGCCCTTGTCACCAATTGGTTGATATGGCCTAGTTCTAAGGCATCTGCATGCTTATCGTCACTGCAAAACATAAGCATTTGGTAGTGCTCGTCCATCAAAGGAATGAGGGCTTCAAAGTTTTTGGCAGCGCTCCCTTCTCTGATAAGCACCTTCATGCCTTGTTGAATTTTAAATAATGCCTCATCATATGTAATACACTCATGGTCGGTGCTTATTCCTGCTGCTATGTATTTTTTTGCCAAGTCGCCACTAAGGCCCGGGGCATGTCCATCAATGGGTTTATTGTATTTTTTGGCAGCAGCAATCTTGGCCATCACCTCTGGGTCTTCATACAAAACCCCAGGAAAATTCATCATTTCAGATAGGTACAAAATATCTGGTGAGGCAAGCAATTCCTCCACTTCCTCCGCACTCAGGCTAGCACCTGCCGTTTCAAAAATGGTGGCAGGCACGCAGCTAGGGGCACCAAAATTAAAATGAAAGGGTACTTGTTTGGCATTGTTTATCATGTATTCAACACCCGCCATTCCTAGCACGTTGGCAATTTCATGAGGGTCGCTAATGGTACCTACAGTGCCATGCAAAACAGCCATTC
>CANHJJ010000216.1 GCA_947460565.1 Bacteroidota bacterium | reverse complement strand
TCATAGGAAAAACTATTCTTAGCATTATAGGTAAACAATGATATATTAATCTTTGAAGTAAGATCTTCCACATAATAGTCGCGACTGCGATTTGTCAATTTGCTCGAATCGGTTTGACCCATTGATTCGAAAGAGAGAAATAATAGAAATATGTAAAGTATAAATTTGTTCACCAATGTATTCGACTGATTTGCCCTGAAAAGGTTTAAGGCAAGGTTAGCAAATATTTCTTTATCTTAACTTAGATTTGTGTCAAATTACTTTTTTATGATAAAAAAATGGCTATCTCTTATTTTTATTGCTTTTATATTGATTTCATGTGGCAAGCGAAAGGCTGATTTACTATTGTATAATGGATATATCTGCACACTTGATTCATTGTCGACTATGGCAGAGGCTGTCTTAGTAAAAGATGGAAAAATTGTAGCCACAGGAACTACCAAACAATTGCAGGAGGCATACGAAATTGCCGAAAAAACAGATTTAAAGGGAGCTTACGTATACCCGGGATTTATTGATGCTCATTCGCATTTTTATGGGTTAGGCACATTCAATTATGCTGTTAGCTTGTTTGATGTGAAAAGCACGGAAGAATTACTACGCCTATGCAAAGAATTTTATAAGCTAAACCCAAAACCCTATTTGATAGGTAGGGGTTGGGATCAAAACAAATTTTACGACAAACAATATCCGGATAATGAAAGCTTAAGTGCCGATTTTACTGATATACCTGTACTTTTAAAACGTATTGATGGTCATGCAGCTTTGGCAAATAAGAAGGCTTTAGAAATGGCCAATCTGAATATTCAAAGCAAAATAGATGGGGGAGAGCTGTTGAGTAAAAATGGTAAATTAACAGGTGTATTAATTGATAATGCGGTTGAATATGTTGAGCGAATCATGCCAACATTCAGTATACATGAAAAAATTGAGGCTCTTAAAGAAGCACAGAAAATTTGTTTTGAAAATGGATTATCTTCTGTTTGTGATGCAGGCCTTGAACCAGAAACCATTCTGTTAATAGATTCATTGCAAAAGGCTGGAACACTTGATATACGTATCTATGCCATGATAGCAGCGAATGATAAAAATGTATCAGAATGGGTAAACAAATCAGCTATTAAGACAGATAAACTAAATGCAGGAAGTTTTAAAATGTATTGTGATGGTGCATTGGGATCACGTGGAGCCATGTTGAAAAAACCTTATTCAGATGCCCATAATCACTTTGGTTTATTTGTTACCAATGCTGCTAAAGCTGAAGAATACATAAACAAAATTATTAAAAGTAAATACCAGCTAAACACGCATTGTATAGGCGATTCGGCTAATAAATTGATACTTGATTTGTATGCCAAATATCTAAAAACAGGTAATGATAGGCGTTGGAGAATTGAGCATGCGCAGGTGCTTGATGTTTCTGATTTTGAAAAATTTGCCAAGTATCATATCATACCATCCGTGCAACCAACACATGCCACAAGTGATATGTATTGGGCAACAGAAAGGTTAGGGAAAGAAAGAATCAAATATGCTTATGCCTACAAAAAACTATTGGATCAAAACCATTGGATGCCTCTTGGTACAGATTTTCCTGTGGAATACGTTAATCCAATGTATACTTTTTATGCTGCAGTATCACGAAAAGATGCCAAAGGATTTCCAGATAAAGGTTTCGAATCAGAAAATGCTTTGAGTCGTGATGAGGCATTGAAAGGCATGACGATTTGGGCGGCCAAGGCAGCTTTTGAAGAGCATGAAAAAGGAAGTATTGAACCTGGTAAATTTGCCGATTTCACCATTCTTTCACTTGATTTGATGCATGCACCTTTAATTGAAATAAGAAATACAAAGGCACTTGCTGTATATGTGGCGGGGAAGAAAAAATTATAAATTAATTCTTGGTATATTTTGAGCTAATGTAGAAGCGCGATTAATCGCGCTTCTACAATTATCTTTTTGAAATTTTATTTCCAGTTGATCTTTGTCTACTGCATTTAAATCGTTTGATGCCTTCTTCTCTGAGGGCTGTATGTTTTGTAGCACGCGATTTCATTCTTTTACGCCACATGCGAAAACTCGATGGAAGTGAGTTTTTTCTCATGAATTCAATGACATCTTTTTCTTTTAAGCCAAACTGAAATTCAATGGCTTCAAAAGGCGTTCGGTCTTCCCATGCCATTTGAATAATTCTGTCTATATCCGCATCAGTGAATGATTGCTTGTTTGTATCTTTTACATTTTGTTCAGCCATAAATTTCTATATGTTTTATTGTTATCGTATTCGTTTGCTTGCTTTTCAATATTAAACACCCTGTTTTCTCTAGGGTCATTTCCAACACCTGCTATATAGGCCCAATTGCCCCAATTGCTGCATACATCATAGTCTATCAATTGTTGCTCAAAATAGGCGGCACCATATCGCCAATCTTGTTTTAAGTTATGGCACAAATAACTGGCTACATTCTGACGACCTCTGTTACTCATAAATCCACTTAACTTTAACTCTAGCATATTGGCATCAATAAAATCATTTCCTGTTTGTCCATTTGTCCATTTTTCAAAAAGTGTAGGATTATGCTTGTGGGTTAGTATGCCTGATTTTTTTATTCCATTTGGCATAAAAAAATGATGCTTATACTTTTTCATCATAAACCTAAAATAGTCTCTCCATATGAGCTCAAATACCAACCAATAACTCGACTCATTGGCGGTATATTTTGCTTCGTATTTTTTTATCTCATGGTATATTTTTCTTGCAGATAGACAGCCCATGCTTAACCATGCGGAGAATTTGGATGAGTAGTTTTCACCTACCAGTCCGTTTCGGGTTTGTTTGTAATTGGCTATGGCTTTGCTTTGGTATAAATAATAATGGAGTCTATTAAGTCCTTCTATTTCTCCACCTTTAAAATGAATGGCAGCGCGACTATCCTGTTCTATATTTTTTAATCCCAATATTTCCAAATCAGGTAATTTAAGTGGTTCTATACTAGGTGAATTAATGGATATGGGTTTAGTAAATACTTCTCTGATGCTGCATTCTTTTTCGATATGTTTTCTAAAATTGGTAAACACATCTGGAATATCTTTTAAGGCAAATGGTAAATCTTGTGCATGGTATAAAGTGCTTGTGCTAAAAGTTTCTAAAAAGCAGTTTATGTTCCATAATTCTTTTTCTACCAAGTCTTGTGTTTGTAATTCTTCAAAAGCCACCTCTTTTTTAGAAAACACTTTTTGCACTTGGTATTGTTGCGCTAGCTTAACAATTTCAATTTCGGGTCTTCCTTTTAATATGATTAATCCTGAACCTAAAGCTCTTAAATTTTTATCTAAATCTATTAACGATTCAATTAAAAATTGCGTTCTAAAGTTACCCGTTTTCTTGAACCCAAGCTCGCTTGAATTAAAATGATTTTCATCAAAACAATAAACAGGGATTATTTCATCGCTATGCTTGATAGCCGCTACCAAGGTTTCATTATCTTGCAAACGCAAATCTGTCTTAAACCAAACAATCGCTCTTTTCATTTATAAGTCGTTGATATGTGAAAGGTAGTATTCGGCCTGGGTTAATAGCTCTGCTTTTGCCTCAGGTTGCATTCTTCGCCAAACATTATACATCATGCCAATACGTGGATTCTTAGCTAATTTGTTTTCATGCCTGTCATAAAAATTCCAATACAAACTATTAAAAGGACATGCTTTATCACCTGTTTTTTTTGATTTATCATAATAACAGCCACTACAATAAGAACTCATTTTGTTTATGTATGTAGCAGAGCTTACATAAGGCTTTGTGCCTACTATGCCTCCATCTGCAAACTGGCTCATGCCTCTGGTATTGGTTATTTCAACCCATTCCAATGCATCAATATATATACCTAAATACCATGCATCAACCGCATCAGGATCAATACCTGCCAATAAAGCAAAATTGCCAGTTATCATTAAGCGCTGTATGTGATGTGCATAGGCATATTGAAGCGATTGTTGAATGGCATTTTTCAAACAATTCATTTTGGTTTTACCTGTCCAAAACCATTCAGGTAGAGGGTTCGAGTGCTCCAAATAATTGAGAGTAGCATAGCTAGGCATTTTTGCCCAATAAATACCACGCATGTATTCGCGCCAACCAATTATTTGCCTCACAAAACCTTCCAATTGATGAAAAGCTATATGGTCTTTTTTTTCGTAATACCTTTCAATAGCTTTATTAACCACTTCCTGTGGTGAAATTAATTTTATGTTTAACGAAAACGATAAACGCGAATGATATAGCGACCATTCATGGGGAGCCATTGCATCTTGAAATGTGCCGAATAAGGGTAAGCAATGTGCTACAAAAAAGTCGAGTAAGGCCAAAGATTGTTCTCTGTTAATGGGCCAAACAAAATGTTTGCTATCCACACTACC
>CANHJJ010000215.1 GCA_947460565.1 Bacteroidota bacterium | reverse complement strand
CTTGGACAAAATCCAGGAGGCTTCCCTCCTGCTTTATCTAAAGTTATTTTGAAATCTCAAAAAGCTTATACCGACAGGCCAAATGCCCACCTTGCCCCCGTTGATTTTGAAAAAGAATTTGAAGCCTTTCAAACACAATTCGGTCATGATTATAACTTCTTAGATTTCTTATCTTACAAATTTTATCCAAAGGTATTTGAAGGCTACGCTGACATGAAAAGTAAGTTTGGCGACCTTTGGCATATACCAACAGCGACCTTCTTTTATGGACTAAAAAATAATGAAGAGGTTTTGATTGAATTAGGAAGAGGAAAGAATATTTTGGTTAGAATGGTAAATACCATTAATGATGGTGAAGGAAAAGTAACTGTAATCTTCAGACTTAATGGTCAAACACGTGCAATAGAAATAAAGGATAAAAAAATTACTGGAACCAAAGCTACAAATAAAAAAGTAAGTAATGCCGAAGATGTAGGTTCACCATTGCAAGGTAGGCTATCAAAAGTATTGGTAAAAATTGGTGATAAAATTGATAAGAATACACAACTATTTGCCATTGAAGCCATGAAAATGGAAAGTACCATTTTGGCACCAAAAGCAGGAGTGGTGAAGACTATTTTCTTAAAAGATGGCTCATTGATTGAACAAGATGATGCAGTTATAGAGATTGCATAGTTCCTCTATTTTACTTCTTATTGACAGCATAATGACAAAACATCATGAGGTATTTTTGTAATGTTGTGTTCAATATGTCATCCGAAGAATTAGAACATATTTATTTTCAATACAACAAACGTGTGTATAACACAGTATTGAGCTATGTTCAAAACATAGAAGATGCTGAAGAAATCACGCAAGATGTTTTTCTTGAAGTGTATCGTTCGTCTGAAAACTTTAAAGGCGAATCTAGCCTAAGCACTTGGATATATCGCATTGCCATTAATAAATGTTTGGATTTTATTAAATATAAAAATCGCAAAAAACGTTTTGCTGTTATTAGCCAATTATTCGATGCCCAATCGGGAGAGTTAGTCCATGATAAAGCTGATTTTTTTCACCCTGGTGTGAAAATTGAAAACAAAGAAAAATCCGCCATTCTATTTAAAGCCATACATAAATTACCAAAAAATCAAAAGAATGCTTTTATCCTCTCACAGCTAGAAGGCCTCAGTTATGCTGAGATTAGCGAGGTTATGCAAAACAGTATCCCTTCAGTGGAATCTCTTTTGTTTAGGGCCAAACAAAACCTTAGAAAACAATTGGGTAAATGGTATAAAGAATAATAAGCGCAAGAAATAAATAGGAGAATCGTCTTAAATAAAACAAATCATGAAAAGTAAAAAAGACTATTGGAAAGATGAAGTGATGCAAAGCTTTGAAGGCATTCAGCAAGCTGTGCCTGATTATAGCCTTTGGATAAAGTTAGAAAATCAATTGAAGCAAGAGCCCTTCCAAATAAAAATGGTTTCAAAGCTAAAGGTATGGGCCGCTGCAGCCTCGATAATTTTCTTGTTGGGTATTAATATTTTTGTTCTTGCCCAAAACAATTCTAATAAGATAAATAAAAGTGAGATTTTGATAGAGGCCTATCAACTAAATACCAATTCTGAAATACAAATACCCTAATCATGAAACGCGAAACCTTTTTAATATTAGCTATTGTTTTCCTCGTTTTACTAAACTTGGGAACCCTAGGCTTTTTATTTAGTAAAAGATATATTGGAGGAGGTGGGCCTCGTAAACCAGACAAACTCATTATTGAAGGATTGAAACTTAATGATGGACAGAAATTACAATTTGAGAATTTAAAGAAAGATCATCGATCCCAGATAAATGATATTGAAAAAGGCGAAAAAGCATACCATAAAGCTTATTTTGACTTACTTAAGACTGCCTCTTCAGATAGTTTGATGATTGATTCGGTTATAAAATCTTTATCTAAAGCCAAATATGAAAAAGACATAGCCACTTATAAACACTTCCAAAAACTCAGGCTGATGTGCGAGCCAAAACAACAAATTTTGTTTGATAGTTTAGTGGATGAGATGGGTAAAATTTTGATGCACCTTCCTGCTAAAAATAAACGAAGGGAATAAATTAATAACTCATCCCCATTTCAAATTGGTATTAATTGAAATTCTTTAACATCTTTGAGAAGTAATTAAACTTAATACTATGGATAGTTTCTTTGATATTTCATTTCGCGCTGCAATTGTTTATTTATTTATGATTTTTGCCATTCGAATTTTTGGCAAAAAGGAATTGTCTCAATTATCAATAACAGACCTTGTATTAATCCTATTAATAAGTAATGCGGTGCAAAATGCCATGGTTGGACCAGATACTTCGCTATTGGGAGGCTTATTCGCAGCAATAACCTTATTTATTTTAAATTACTTATTCAAACTTCTTTTATACAAGTCAAATCTATTTTCTCTAATAGTAGAAGGCGATTCTTACATGTTAATTTACAAAGGTGATGTAATTGAAAGGAACATGAGAAGTCAAAGAATTACTCTGTCTGAAATAGAGGCTGTCGTTCGGGAGCATGGTGTGGCTTCCATTCAAGACGTTGAACTAGCCATTCTAGAAAAAGATGGAAACATCAGTGTTCTTTCAAAGGAATTAAAAGGGCAAACGATGCACCAGAGAAAAAGTAAAAAACTTCACCCAAAGTATAAGAAATAAAAAAGCCGACCTTTTTAATGAAGGTCGGCTTTTAACTGTGAGAAGATTGTCTATTTAACTATATCTTCAAACTCCACTTTAAACTCAACCCTGCGATTCTTCGATCTGCCTTCTTTAGTAGCATTGTCAGCTACTGGAACTGTTGAACCAAATCCTTCACTTCTAACTCTTTCTGTTGAAACACCTTTATTCTCTAGGTATTTTTCAACTGCCGCTGCTCTTGCTTTAGATAATTGTAGGTTCTTATCTGCATTACCCGCATTATCTGTATGCCCAGCTATATATAATTTATAAGATGGGTTTTCAATCATGGCAGTTATTACATTGTTCAGTATCGCAAATGATTCTTTCTTTATGGTTGATTTACCAGATTCAAATTGTACACCTTGTAATGCACGTTCAAACAATTTACGAACCTCTGCTTTAATTTCAGGGCAGCCATTATTACTAGCTGGTCCTGCAACCGTTGGGCATTTGTCTTTATTATCAGATAAACCATCTCCATCAGAGTCAGGACATCCATTGAATTGTGCTGTACCTTTTTCATTCGGGCAAGCGTCTTCGCTATCTTGAATACCATCGATATCGGTATCAGGACATCCACTGAATTGACTAACACCATAAACAGAAGGACACTTATCTTCACTATCTTTTATTCCATCATTATCGGTATCAGGACAACCATCAAACTTAGCTATTCCTGCTATGTCAATACATTTGTCTTTACTATCTTCAATTCCATCTTTATCAGTATCAGGGCAGCCATTAAATTGAGCTATGCCTGCTTTATCTGCACATGCATCTAAGTTATCAGCAATACCATCTTTATCCTTATCAATAATACAACCAACTTTATCCACTAAGGCACCCGGAGAGGTATTTGCACATTTGTCTTTTCTATCAGCTACTCCATCATTATCGGCATCTTTCATTTTACCTAAGTTGAGAGTAATACCTAATGTATGAAGCCACGCTGCATCTGTGGAAAAGGAGCTATTTGATGCGCTTCTTCCATCAACCTTATCCCTATTGGTCCACATAAAATTAGATTGCAAATTCAATCCTATCTTTTGCGTTAAATTAATATTTAAACCCAAACCCATTGGAACGGTTAATTGATATAAATACGTTTTATCAAGTCCAAATAATCCAAAATCATCACTCGATGTATTCATATTTATTCTTCCGAATCCTAAACCTGCTGTTAGATATGGAACAAAAAGAGCATTATCCATTGCTAAGAATTTCCATCTTGGAGTACATTCAACACCCACCATATTTCTATAAAAATAGTTATCTAGATTGGCATTTCTATAATAACCCCATTCTCCATAATAACCCCTAAAAGAAAGGTCGAATTTTGAATTTAGGTATTTGTTAACTGAAATTAATCCTAAGCCTGGTGTATTTTTTTTTGATACACCATTTTGACCAATATTATGTCCAGTTAAGTCAAATAGAAAAAAGCCATTGCCAATGTCTCCGCTGTATTCTGCGAGGCCGAGACTTAAGCTAACTTGCCAAGGCAAATCTTTAGTTTGAGCATAACTCGACAATGAAGCAATAATAATTGCCATTGTAGTAATTAATTTTTTCATAGATTTAATATTAATAAACAAATATACACTAATTTAGAATAATAAACCAATCGAAAAAACTCATTTTTTAATAGACTTTATTTTAATAATTCACCACTTAGTCTTAAAAGTTCGGTCTCATTCATTTTGG
>CANHJJ010000214.1 GCA_947460565.1 Bacteroidota bacterium | reverse complement strand
CTGGATAACCGCAAACTGCCAATTCAGAAAAAACAATTAAATCTACTCCATTGCTTTTGGCTTTATTCAAAGCCTCAATCATTTTAGAAGTATTATGATCGAAATTACCTGTATGATAATTGAGTTGTGCTAATGCTATTTTCAATGCAATAAATTGAAAGTGAATTATTCAAACAAAAACTAGAAAATGATACCAAAGCTAAGTGAGGTAAAACTATTGGTAGCTGTCCAATTTTTATCAAAAAGCATATCTACCAAACCCCCATTGTACCTTAAACCGGTATATACTTTTGTGTTTGAAAATAAATCATATTGAACCCCGCCACCTATGATAAATGAAGGATTGAAGAAGCTAACGCTTTTGTTATATTCCGCACTTGTTGAGTCAGCTCTGATATCAAATTTATCTACAGCATCAGGGTTATTGGCATCTATATTATCCACTTTCACCACACTTGAACTCACATCAATTTTACTGCGGATTAACAAGCCTAAGCCCATACCAAACTCGCCAAAAACTCTCAGTTTGCCACCATCAATAGGATTGGTTCTCATTTTAAATAAAATGGGAATTTGCAAATATCGTAGGTTATAGGTCATGCTTAAATCATTGGCATATCCTTTTGATGAATTATCTGATTTGGCTAGATACACCTTGTCGTATTTGAATTTTGAAGTTACATTCACCACATTGATTTCAGTACCAAAGGCATATCTTTCATTGATGTATCTTGAAACCGTGAAGCCATAATTCCAATCTAAACTAATGCCATTGGCATCAATACTTTTGCTATCCGGAGTAACCCAACTGATATTGGGAGCTATACGCAATCCAAATTCATATTTATTTTCATCGCTGATTTTTTGTGAAAAACCATTTGAAATACTCATTATTGCCAAGGCAATTACCATTACATAATTTCTAGTCATACATTTGAAAAATGAAAAATATGGACAAATTTATAAAATACACTAACAAAACCTTCATTTATGTTTTCATCTTATTGTTGGTAGCTTGTGGCGATAATACAAAAACGAATACAGCAGAAGAAACAAATATTAAGATACACCGCTTTGAGCGCGATTTGTTTTCGGGCGAAGGTGCCCCTCATTTTATAATGATGGCTAATAAATACAAAGAATTTTACTTTGGTTTCTGCAATGATATTTTAGAAATACCTGAAAATAAACAAGACTCGCTTCATAGTAAAGAGTTAACTGAATTTATTCACCACCCAAGTTTAATGCATTTAAAGCATGATGTGGACAGTGTATATCCTGATTTAGAGCCCATAGAAGCCCAATTGACTGAGGCCATGAAGAACTATAAAAAGGAGTTTCCTGAAAACAAAGTTCCCTATTTTGTAAGCTTCGTTTCAGAGTTTGGTTTTGCCAACATCACCTATGATACCATCATCGGCATAGGGATGGATATGTATTTGGGTAAAGATTATCCCATTTATCCTATCATAGAGTTTCCAAAATACATGAGCAATAAGCTATGCAAAGAATATGTAGCATCCAATGCCATCAAGGCTTTGGCAATATCAAATTACGAATACCAAACCAAAGACAAGCGTTTCTTGGCCTTTATGTTATTTGAAGGTAAGGTGCGTTATTTTATGAAAAAGTTAATGCCTGAATTGCCTGATTCAATCATATTGGGTTATACAGAGAAGCAAGTAAAATGGAGCAAAGACAATGCCCACGATGTGTGGTCACATTTTATTGAAAAGAAAATGCTTTACTGTGATGAACCTGCCAAATACATGCGCTATTTAAACGATGGTCCTTTTACTACAGCAGAAGGTGTTCCGCAGGAAAGTGCTCCTGCTATTGGTATTTATACAGCCTACCAAATCATTCAAAAATATGCAGAAGAGAGTGGCGCTAGCTTAGAACAAATTATGCTTGAAAGCAATTGGGACAAGATATTGAAGGAAAGTAATTATAGGCCTTAGTATAATAAAGTATTTTTGTCAAAAATTAGTTCCATATTATTAAACTGAGATTTAATTGTTAAACGGACATTGAGCGGAGCCGAAATGGAAGTTTAACAATTTCTGCAATTAGAAACTATTTTAATATTATGATTGGTTACATGTACATATTAAAATGCGCAAATGGCAAATATTATGTTGGAAGTACAATCAACCTAGAATTAAGATTTAATCAACATCAATCGGGAAATGGTGCAGTTTTTACGAAGAAGAATTTACCTATTGAATTGGTGTATTATGAGATTTACCCCAGAATAGATGAAGCTTTTGCAAGAGAAAAACAGATTCAAGGGTGGCGAAAATCGAAAAAAGAAGCGCTTATTCAAAATAGACCTCATGAATTACCATTGCTATCTATTTGTAACAATCAAACTTCACATCTACATTTCGTTGCTTCGACTCCGCTCAGCAGCCGAAATATCTCTGAAATCTAAGAGGAGGATATGAAAAAGTAGTAAATTTCTTATTATCAAACCTTGCTTCCAAATTCATAAATATTAAATTGCCTAAAAAATTACAGCTATGATACAAAGACCTTTTAACCTAAACCAATGGATTGAAGAAAACCGTCACTTGTTGAAACCACCTGTTGGAAATAAAAGTGTTTACCCCTTGGGAGAAGACTTTATTGTGATGGTAGTGGCGGGTCCTAATGCCCGAAAAGACTATCATTACAACGAAACTGAGGAGTTGTTTTATCAATTAGAAGGTGAAATATGCGTAACCATTCAAGAGGATGGCAATGCAGTGAAAGTGCCTTTGAAAGCAGGTGATATGTTTTTATTACCTGCTAAAACCCCGCATTCTCCAGGTCGTAGTGAAGGTTCAATAGGACTTGTGATTGAAAGAGTGAGAGCTGGTAAAGGTTTTACAGATGGATTGATGTGGTTCTGTGAAAAATGCAATCACAAATTACATGAAGCCTTTTTCGAATTGAATGATATCGAAAACGATTTTAAAACCCACTTTAATGCCTACTATGCTTCAGAAGATTTGCGCACCTGCAAAAGTTGCGGTCATATGATGGAAAAAGTGTAGCACGGATATTTGTGCGAGGTGCATGGTGCTATGTAATAGAGCTAAGCGCAATTATTAGTATCAATTTATAATGAATCATTTCGAATTGTCAGTTAAAGCGAATTATCAGCTCGATTGTATTGTCAGTTCGAGCGGAGTCGAGAACTGGCTCTGATCCGAGAGAGTCTGTCTATTTTTCGACTCCGCTCAAAATGACAGACTCTAATACATAACAAATAACTCTTTTCAAATGCCAATTGTCTTAATTTTAGATAATACCCTTTTGTAAAATAATAAGTCAAGTAATAACCTATCACTAAATATATCTTAAGAAAGATTTTTACCCATGAACAAAATTGACGTTCACGCTCATATACTTCCAGAGTTTATGCCCAACTTGAAAGAAAAGTATGGCTATGGAAATGATTTTATTTACCTCGACCATTATCAGCCAGGAAGGGCGAATATGATGAAGGCAGATGGCACTTTTTTTAGAGCCATAGATGAGTTGTGTTGGAATCCTGAAACCATATTGGAACACATGGATAAACATGGGGTTCAACTCATGGCATTGTCCACTGTTCCGGTATTGTTTTATTATTGGGCCGAAGCCCAACATACTTATGAATGGAGTCAGTTTATTAATAACCACTTAGCTAAAATTCAACACACCTATCCTAATAGGTTTGTTGGTTTGGGCACATTGCCAATGCAAAATGTGGATTTGGCTATTCAAGAGTTAAGCAGGTGTAAGCATGAATTGAATTTACCAGGTGTTGAAATTGCTACCCATATCAATGATAAGAATTTGGATGATGAGAGCTTTTATCCTTTTTATGAAACAGCTGAAAAGCTTGGCATGTGTCTATTTGTTCACCCTTGGGATATGATGGGGCAGGAGCGCATGCCTAATTACATGTTGCCTTGGATAGTGGGTATGCCTGCCGAAACTTCATTGGCCATTACCTCTTTAATATTCGGTGGTATTTTTGATAAATTTCCTAAGCTTAGGGTATTGTTTGCTCATGGTGGTGGTTGCTTTCCTCAAACACTTGGTCGAATATCTCATACCTATCATGCCCGCCCTGATTTGTGCAATGTTAACAAAGTAAAAGATCCAAGAGAGTACGTGAACAAATTTTACGTGGATAGTTTAGTGCATGATGACGAAACATTCAAATATTTGCTTAATCTTTTTGGACCCGAAAAAATTGCCATGGGCAGTGATTTTCCTTTTCCACTTGGCGATTTGGAGCACGGACGATTTATAGAAATGATGAAAGATTTGGACCAAGATACCAAAGAAAAATTGCTCTTTAGAACAGCTAAAGAGTGGTTAGGAATTTGAGAAATTTTACCTAATAGCTTAAGCAATACAGCATTGGTATTTTGACATTTAT
>CANHJJ010000213.1 GCA_947460565.1 Bacteroidota bacterium | reverse complement strand
CTCTATGTTTCTTCTTAATAAATCATCGTCTTCAATTATTCCAATCGCTACCATATCAATTTCTTGGTTTGTTTCAAATTACATACTAAAGTAAATATTAATTATCACTAATTTTAGTAAATTTATTTATCTTTTATCCTTTGACTACTAGCGTATTACATATAAATTTAAATAAGGTTAAAAGAATAAATAAATTCTAAAACAAAAAAACGGGGCAGCTTTCGCAACCCCGTTAAACCTCATTATGAAAAAATAGGCTCTTTAAATTAAATAAACCATTTAATAAAAAAAGTAATTTCTCTTGTGCAAGGTATGTTGAATGCATATTGCTAAAATCACTACATATAGTCATTTCAATATAAAAAAAAGACAAATATTTGAATTACAGCTGAATAATATGTACAATTATTCCAATATTTTTAACACATCCCAAATTAAGTCAATCTCATAGCCTTTAGAAGCTAAGTATTTTGAGGTCTTGTTTCTCTTTACCAAAACATTTTTGTCTTTTAAACTCGCCATTTTTTGCTCAGCCAATTGATTCAATGCAGTCCAGTAGTCATCTGCATCAATTTCTTTCATACCTTGTTTGATGCAGTAGTCAGAAATTTTTTTCATTTTCAATTCTTGAATTATTTTTCTTCTCCCCCATTTTTTCACCCTAAACTTTCCACCTGCAAAGGCTTTAGCAAATCGCTCTTCATTCAAAAAGTTGTTTGTTATTAAATCTACTATTATCGCATCTGCTTCTTCATAATACACACCTAAATCAAACAATTTTTGTTTTACCTCCTCATGGCAGCGCTCCTGGTATGCGCAATAAGACATGAGCTTTAGCAATGCTTCCGACCTACTTAGGTATTTTTTCTTGGCCTCCATTCCTGACTAGTTGATAACTGCAAGTATACGATTGTGTAAAATACTTACTTTTGTTTATTCAAATAAAAGATGCATTACTCAATCAACCAAATAGCAGCCATACTTAATGCTCAACTTTTGCAGGAAAATACTTCTGCAAATAATGAACATAGCATTGAGCATTTGCTTATAGATTCTCGTAAAATTATATTCCCTGAAAGTTCTGTATTTATTGCCATTAAAGGTGATAGGAATGATGGACATGCATACATCCAAGATGTATATGATGCTGGGGTTAGAAATTTTATTGTTGAAAAACAATTTGTGGAGACGTATAATTATGAGACGTATAATTATACGTCTCTAATAAATGCAAACATTATTGTTGTTCCCAACACCTTGGATGCATTACAGCATTTGGCTGCTCATCATCGATTGCAATTTCATATACCCATTATTGGAATTACAGGCAGCAATGGAAAAACGATTGTCAAAGAATGGCTTTATCAACTATTAAAAGATAAGTATCACATTGCCAGAAACCCCAAAAGCTATAATTCGCAAGTTGGGGTGCCACTTTCAGTGTGGCAGCTAAACGAGCATCATCAATTGGGACTTTTTGAAGCAGGTATTTCTCAACCGAATGAGATGGAAAAGCTTGCTCAAATAATAAAGCCTAATATTGGTATATTTACAATGATTGGTGATGCCCATGACAAGGGTTTTTTAGATCAGTCCAAAAAAATCAAAGAAAAACTAAATCTTTTTTATGATGTTAAAAGTTTGATATATGCCGAGGAACAAGAATTATTAAATAATGAACTATTAATATATAAAAAGAATAACAGCCATATCAAAACAACAAGTTGGAGTCGTAAAAACATATCTGCAGACATATACTTTACCTGTCATACAGTGGGTTTAAAGACTAAAATATCTTATGCCAAATCAGGCATAAGTATTGAAATTCCTTTTGCTGACGAAGCTTCTATTTGGAATGCTTGCACCTGCCTTGCTTATCTCATTTCAAGCGATACTGCCATAGACGATGGTATATTAAAAGCTTTTACTGAATTGCAGCCAATAGAAATGCGCTTGCAATTAAAAGAAGCCCAAAACAATTGTATGGTTATTAATGATGGTTACAATTCTGACCTAAACTCTCTTGGTATTGCCCTAGATTTCATGCAGCAACAAAGTGCAGGTTACACAAAAACACTTATCCTTTCTGATATTTTGGAAACAGGCAGAAATCCTGAAGATTTGTATAATGATGTGGCGAAATTGCTTGAGCAAAAAAACATCAGTAAATTAATTGGTATTGGTACTGAATTACCCAAGCATGCTGCGCAGTTTAAACAGACCAAATTTTTTTACGAAACTACGAATGATTTCTTGAAAGCAGCAAATAGCATTGATTTCAACCATGAGATAATTTTATTGAAAGGGGCTAGAAAATTTGAATTCGAAAAAATTAGTAAATTACTTGAAAAACGCATTCATGAAACTGTTTTTGAAATCAACTTAAATGCATTGGTCAATAACCTGAATGCATACAGAGCCTTGTTAAAACCAAAGGTAAAGTTGATGGCTATGGTAAAAGCATTTAGTTACGGAACGGGAAGTTATGAAATAGCCAAAGTCCTAGAATTTAACCGAGTGGATTACCTAACTGTTGCCTATGCTGACGAGGGGGTTACCCTGCGTAAAGCAGGTATTAAAACACCGATCATGGTGATGAATCCAGAGGTGAGCAGTTTTGATACCATTATTAAACACAACCTAGAACCCGAAATATATAATTTCTCAATACTTGATGAACTACTGAAAGCCAGTAACGAGGAAAGCATTGGTATTCACATCGAGCTAGACAGTGGCATGAAAAGGTTAGGATTTGAACATGACCAATTAGATAAATTACTGAACATTCTTTGGCAACAACCTAATTTATATGTAAAATCAATTTTCACACACTTAGCAGCCAGCGAAGCTCACGAACATGATGAGTTTACAAAAAATCAAATGGCTAATTTTGAAAAAATGGCCAATAAAATTAGTAGAACTTTTCCTTACCCTATATTAAAGCATTGTTTAAATAGTGGCGGAATTGTTAGGTTTCCCAACGCTCAATTTGATATGGTAAGGTTGGGCATTGGACTATATGGCATAGATCCTGCAGAAGAAGTTCAAAAACAATTGCAGCAAATAGGCACTCTTAAAACTGTTATTTCGCAAATAAGAACCATTTCTGCAGATGAAAGCATTGGCTATGGCCGAAAAGGCAAAGTAGACAAGACTTCCCGCATAGCGATTACTGCTATAGGCTACGCAGATGGACTAAATCGCAAGCTTAGCAACGGTATCGGCTATATGCTTGTGAATGGCAAAGCTGCACCTGTTATTGGTAATATCTGTATGGATATGACCATGATAGATGTAACGGACATTGAGTGTATGGAAGGAGATGAGGTAATTGTCTTTGGTGCAGGGCTTGATATCAGTGAATTGGCAGAGAAGGTTGGCACCATTCCTTACGAAATTCTAACCTCCATTTCTCAAAGGGTAAAGAGGGTATATTTTTACGAATAAAATTTCTTTGTTTTTTTTTGAAATAAAAGTGCATGTTATCTCCAAAATTATATATTTGGAAAAATACAATTGATAATATGAGTGACAATAAAGAAAAATTAAAAGCTTTACAGCTTACCATCGACAAATTAGACAAAACCTATGGTAAAGGTACTGTAATGCGCATGAGCGAGCAAAAAGTAGATGCCATTGAGGCTATTTCTACTGGTTCTCTAGGACTTGACATTGCCTTGGGCATTGGCGGATTGCCAAAAGGAAGGGTTATTGAAATATACGGACCTGAAAGTTCGGGTAAAACCACCCTTTCGCAGCATGTGATAGCTGAAGCACAAAGAATGGGCGGTATTGCAGCTTTTGTAGATGCAGAGCATGCATTTGATAGAGCTTACGCTGAGAAATTAGGTATTGATGTAGACAATCTAATCATTTCTCAACCTGATGATGGAGAGCAAGCTTTAGAGATTGCGGATGCTTTAATTCGTTCTGGAGCGATTGATGTAATTGTTATTGACTCAGTAGCGGCCTTGGTGCCTAAAGCTGAATTAGAAGGCGATATGGGTGACAGCAAAATGGGCTTACAAGCACGTTTGATGAGTCAAGCATTGCGTAAACTAACAGGAACTATCAACAAAACAGGCTGCGTATGCATCTTCATTAACCAGTTGCGTGAAAAAATTGGTGTTATGTTTGGTAACCCAGAAACCACTACAGGTGGTAATGCTTTGAAATTCTATGCTTCTGTGAGGTTAGATATTCGCAGAATTGGCCAAATTAAAGAAGGTGTAGAAATAATTGGTAATCGCACGAAAGTGAAAATTGCCAAAAACAAAGTGGCACCTCCTTTCCGTACCGTTGAGTTTGATATTATTTATGGTGAAGGTATTTCTAAATTAGGCGAAATTATTGACTTAGGTGTGGATTTTGAAATCATAAAAAAATCAGGTTCATGGTTTAGCTACAACGAAACCAAATTAGGACAAGG
>CANHJJ010000212.1 GCA_947460565.1 Bacteroidota bacterium | reverse complement strand
GTTCAACTAAAATTGCTAACAAATGATGGCAATGTATTTGTATTTAAAATAGAGGAGGTACAAAAAATCACTCCAAATATGAATACACTTTGTACAGATGTCATTTACTTGAAAAATGGTGGCATACTGAAAGGTCGTACTATTGAAGAAACCATTGGCATTCAAGTAAAATTTCAGACCAAAGATGGCAGTGTATTCATATATGAGGCTGAAAGGGTTGATAAAATTGTGAGGGAAGGAAATTAGATTCTCTGTGAGCAATTTCAATTAAACAGTTCATGTGAAATTTTAATAAATCCCGAGGCAATGCTTCGGGATTTTTAATTGAGATCTAAAATTTAAATTTCAAGAACTTAATCGTTCGGCCTCTAGAACTGAAGAGTTTTTCGTAATAGGTTTTAATATTTTTCAAGTAATCATCAGCATCATCGTTTTGATGTACATCCCATATTACTTGCAAGGGCTGAATCTTTTGTTGCTCCAAGGTTTCTAATGTAAATTGAAACAAGCCATCATCATCGGTTTTAAAATTTATGATGGTTTCGGGCTTAATAATCTTTTTATACCTTTCTAAAAAACGAGGATGCGTTAGCCTATGCTTATCATGCTTATCTTTTGGAAAAGGGTCAGGAAAAGTAATCCATATTTCACTAACCTCATCATTATCAAAAAACTCTTCGATTAGATGAATAGATGCACGCATGAAAGCCACATTGGGTAAATTATTTTCAATGGCGGTTTTTGCACCACGCCACATGCGGTTACTTTTTATATCCACACCAATAAAATTTCTTTCAGGAAAGGCTTGCGCCAAGGCCACAGAATATTCACCTTTACCACAACCCAATTCAAGGGTTATGGGATGGTTGTTTTTAAAATATTCTGCATTCCATTTGCCCTTCATATCGCGGGCAAAATCAAAGGTATTTGGAAAACTTGTGTACTCAGCAAACTGTTGTAGCTTACGCTTGGCCATAAAGGTTATTACTTACTTTACAAGGTTTACCAATGCCATTTCCAATCCTTTTTTCAAAAAGCCACTATGCTTAGGATTAAACTGATGCAAACGCATCATGGCTTGCCAAATAATTTTTGAACTGTCTTTGAAAATAGCCTCATCGCTCAAATCGATATCATCATTACTTTCGCAATAAGCAAACACACGAGCCATACCGCAATTAGCAATAAAATCCGGTATTACAGCTACTTGGTCATCGGTATAATTTCCAATTTCACCTAAGAAAATTTGTTCGTCAGCAAAAGGCACATTAGCCCCACAACTTATCACTTCAAGGTCGTTAGCAGCCATTCTATCTACTTGCTCTTTGGTTACCAATCGAGAGGCAGCCGCAGGTACAAAAATCTCAGCTCCTACATCCCATATCTTGGCATTGATTTCTTCAAAGCTCATCATATCAGGATGCACAAGGGTATTGCCTTGTTTGTTTAAGAACATCTCTTTTATCTCTTCTTTGCTAAAACCTGTTGGTTTCAACACGCCACCATTTCTATCAATAATGCCCACTATCAACACATCGTAGGTACTTAGGTAATAAGCTGCTGCTGCGCCCACATTACCCCAGCCTTGTATGATGGCTCTTTTCATGTTTACATTTCCACCCCAAATGCCATAATAATGTCTAACAGCTTCGGCCACACCAAAGCCTGTAATCATATCAGCTACTAAGAAATTTTTATCTACATCAGGCGAAAACCTAGCATCATCCAAACGTTTTGAAACACCTATTTGCAAGTTGCTAATACGTTTTTTGGTTGATTCAGCACTAATTTTAAAATGTCCGTTAACAATCCCTTCTTGTGGATGCAAAACACCCAACTTTTCGGTGATAGGAATTACTTCATGTATCTCATCCACGTTTAAATCACCACCTGTTCCGTAGTAGTTTTTCAATAAAGGTGAAACGGCAGCATACCAACGTTCCAAAACACCTTTTTTACGAGGGTCAGCAGGATCGAAGTTAATTCCTGACTTAGCACCACCAATTGCTGGGCCAGCCACTGTAAATTTAATCTCCATGGTTTTAGCCAATGAAGTTACTTCGTGTTTATTTAATCCTTTACGCATACGAGTTCCACCACCAGCAGCACCGCCTCGCAATGAGTTAATAACTACCCAACCTTCAGCTTCTGTCTCGCTGTCTTTCCATTCAAAAACAATCTCAGGTTGTTTGTCTTCGTATTTTTTTATCAGTTTTTGTAATTGCATGTATATTTATTTTTTTTTTTCACGGTTTTCGGTTGACGGTTCACAGTTTTTCTGTTCATGGTTCACAGTTAACGGTTTTTCTGTTCACTGTTTATTTTGTTAATTTTCTTTGTCACACAATCGCTTAAAATTGCCATGTAGCGCACCTCCAATGCTATCATGCCTTGCGCCTGTTACACTGCTTAGCGAATTCACCTCATTTCGCAACCTCAGTATGCCTAAAAAAGCAAATATCAATGCCTCTTTATAGTTCACTATTTCGTTAGATGGAATCACAATTTCAGCCTTAGTTTTACTGCGAATTTTCTCAATCAAAAATGTATTGAAAGCCCCACCACCTGTTAGCAGTACTTTTTGGGCTTGTTTCTCATTAATGGTGTTGGCTATTTGCGTAGCAATATGCTCACTTAAGGTTGCCATTTTTTCTTGTTCACTTATGTCCAAATGCTTCTTCACGATGGGCCAAAAGTCAGAGTTTATCCATTCGCGACCTAATGATTTGGCTGCTGTTATTTTGTAAAAAGGCAATTGGTTTAATTCATTCAAAAGTATATCATCCGCATCTGCACTTTTAGCAATCTCTCCCCCACTATCATATGGCACTTCAAGCCATCTTGCTATTCTGTTTAAAACAATATTACAAGGGCAAATATCAAAAGCTTTTACAGCCTCATTTTGTGTGAATGAAATATTGGCTATGCCTCCTAAATTTAAGCAAGCATCATATTCAGAAAAAAGCAATTTATCGCCAATAGGAACCAATGGAGCACCTTGACCGCCAAGAATCACATCCATGTTTCTAAAATTATTTACTACGGGCAAACCTGTCTCAGCATTAATCGCTGCCCCATCTCCTATTTGGGCAGTGAAGCCACTTTCAGGCTGATGAAAAATGGTATGACCATGAGAAGCAATGAAATCAACTGTAAGGTTATGGGTTTTGATAAATTGACGAATTAACATCCCAAGGTATCGTCCATAAAAGGCATCCGTTTTAGGATAAATTTCGATAGGTTGTTTGTATAGCTGAGATAAGCGTACCCTCCATTTCTCGTCATAGGGAATGGTTTCAGCTGCCTTAATATCGTAGCTCCAAACTCGGTTGTTATAGACAAATTCACAATAAGCCAAATCAACCCCATCCATTGATGAGCCGCTCATGAGGCCAATTACTTTGTATGCGTTCATTATCTATAAATTATGAATTGGCGAAGTTATTATTTTAAATAAGATTTGCTATTTGACTTATATTATTTGAAAATTAGTATTTTTGATTACAATTGTTTCGATCATGAGCAGCACAAGAAAAAATTTCATCAAACAAGTATCAGCCGCAACCCTTGCTGGAGTAGGCCTACAAGGACTTGCTAAATCGAGTGTCATCCATCAAATTTCGGCTGCTCATAAAACCATTGCCCATGATGATGAAAGCTATTGGAAAACCGTAAGACAATTGTTTCCACTCACTAAAGACTTGGCTTATTTAAACAACGGAACCATGGGCCCTTCGCCCTACCCAGTGATTGAAGCCATGCGCAGGGCTATGATGGATTGTGACCAATTGGGGAACTATGGAGGTTGGGAAGCAACAGCTACCAAACTAGCCAAATTTGTAAAAGTGAATGATGATGAAATTGCGTTAACCCATAATGTAACTGAAGGTATCAATATAGCTTGTTGGGGTTTACCCCTAAAAAAAGGTGATGAAGTAATCATGACTACCCACGAGCACGTTGGTGGTGCATTCCCCTGGCTTAATAGAAGAAAGCTTCATGGCATTGTCATCAAGACTTTTACACCTGCATCAACGGCAAGTGAAACTTTGAACCTGATTTCATCTCTCATTAATAAAAAAACCAGAGCCATCGTTGTGCCTCATATTCCTTGCACGCAAGGACAAATTTTGCCCGCCAAAGAAATCTGTAAATTGGCTAAGGACAAAGGACTTTATTCTATTATTGATGGCGCTCATGGTGCGGGTATGATGCCCCTAAATCTTCACGATATGGGCTGTGATGTTTATGCAAGTTGCTGCCATAAGTGGATGCTTGGACCTAAAGGCACAGGCTTCTTGTATGTAAGGAAAGAATTTCAAGACACGCTTCAGCCTTATTTTGTGGGTGGTGGAAGTGATAATGCCAAATGGAATATGATGACCACCGTGCCCGAAATGGGTGACTATGCACCAAGTGCACACAGGTAT
>CANHJJ010000211.1 GCA_947460565.1 Bacteroidota bacterium | reverse complement strand
ATTAACTTCATGTTGAATAAAACATACTCCCACACATATTTAAATAGTAATTAGTTTCGTATGAATGATTCTAATCAATAAATACGAGCCGGAGATAAGTATAGATGATGCCTTTGTAAACATTGTGCATCAGTACAATGAGTTGAAAAAAATCTATGAATTTATTGATTTGCCTGAGCAATTCAGAGATTTAGAGAAGAACAACAGTGCCATACTTCGCAATTACTATTCTAATGCAATTGACCATAATTTACTTGACATAAAAAGTGTCAAATACATTATAAATAAAAATGTAAAGCCAAATAGCCTAAACGAAAGAGCTGTTTTCCAATATTTGAAAGCTGAAGAATTCATGAATGAAGTGTCTAATGAGCCACTTTCTCTATCAATGGTTTATCATCTTCACAAAATATTAATTACCGATTTATACAACACCCATTCTGAGGTAAGTTTATTTAACAAACAAGTACCTCGTCAGGCCGAAAAACTTACTACAGAAGCGGAATTACAACTTGAATCTCTGTTTGAATTTTTAAATAATGACACTGAATTTCATCCCATTGTTCAATCGTGGATGCTTAATTTTAGAATTTTGGAAATGCAATTGTTTGCTGAAGGCAAAAGCCGCATAGCTTGTCTGTTGCAAAATTTTTGGTTGAAGAAAAATGACATGGACTTGCATGGTTTGTTAACTGTTGAGCATGAAGTTTACCTAAACAAAATCGAGTATCGTTCCTATTTTATTGAACACAGACCTTCGCCTGATGAAAAAGGAGATGGTGAAGATAAATTTGACCTGAATCACCAATTGGCATTTGGTTTAAAAATGCACAGCTCTCAACTAAATAGGATTGAGACTTTATTACAATCATACTTCCGTAAACAAGTTGACTATGAGAAATTAAATCCAAGGCAAAAAAACATAATGAACTATGTTTTCAAGCGTGGATATAAGTTGAAAGATATTGATGAAAGCATTATCAACAAGAGACAAAAGCTCATCATGTATATCATTCAGCATCGAGGCTTCATTTCTACCAAAGACCTAGTTAGCGAATTTGGATGTAACAGAAAAACCATTCAAAGAGATTTTACCTTGCTATTAGAATTGGGCTTAGTAAAAATTATTGGCGCGGGTAGTGCTTTAAGATATGCTCTAAACCTTCGCGAACATCAATCATCGGTGCTTGACCAATACAATGCTTCATTCATCAAAGATTCAGAAGAACAAATGATGAAAATGGCAATGGATTCGGAAAATGAAAGCAATTAATGTTATTCAAAGCAAGTTTGGATAGCTTGGCTAAAGGTATGAGTATAGCCATACTCATATTCCTTGGTATAGGGGCTTCAATCATTTACAATTTAGAGCCAACTAATCCCAACGAAATCCCTTTGTGGGCCGCCCTTTTGATTGAATCAATCTTTTTGGGAACTTTTCTATTCTGTTATTTATATGCGCCTCAAGCCTATATTGTTGAAAGTGATAAACTCTCTATCATAAGGCCCATTGGCAATATTGACTTAGCTTTAAATAATTTCTCGAGTGCAAGATTAGTTGACAAATCAGAAATACGAACTCTCGTTAGAACTTTTGGTGTAGGTGGATTATTTGGGTATTTTGGTTTTTATTATTCATCATCAATGGGCAAATTATCTTTGTATACAACCCAAAGAAAAAACCTCGTACTCATTGAACAAAAAGAGGGGCGAAAAGTCATCTTATCACCTGATGATGCAAGCTTGGTTGAAACCTTGGTTTCAAAACTCAAAAATTGATAGGCCTTATTTTTCTGTTAAATATCAGTTCGATAAATTTGCGTCAGAGGTTTGTTTTTAGCCAATAAAACATATTTTTGCAACACTTTTTAAATACCTACAAAACACATAATTATGTCAAAATCAGGAGTTATAGCTCAGGTAATTGGTCCAGTAATCGATGTTCGTTTCGCAGACAACAGCGAAAAACTGCCAAAAATTTATGATGCTTTATACATCAGCCGCGCTGATGGTTCACGAATTGTACTTGAGTGCCAACAGCATTTAGGAGAAAATATGATCCGTACCATTGCCATGGAAGGAACCGAAGGATTGGTAAGAGGTATGGAGGTTCATCCCTTGGGCACACCAATTGCTATGCCTGTGGGTGACCAAATTCGTGGAAGACTTTTTAATGTAGTGGGTGATGCCATCGATGGTATGACTGCTATGCAAAATACCGAAGGAACTCGCTCAATCCACCGTGAAGCTCCTCGTTTCGAAGATTTATCAACTACCGCAGAGCCTTTATATACTGGTATCAAGGTAATCGACTTAATTGAGCCATACTCAAAAGGTGGTAAGATTGGTTTGTTCGGTGGTGCGGGTGTAGGAAAAACAGTTTTGATTCAAGAGTTAATCAATAACATCGCAAAAGCATATGATGGTTTTTCTGTGTTTGCAGGTGTTGGTGAGCGTACCCGTGAAGGTAACGATTTGTTGCGTGAGATGATTGAGTCAGGTATTGTTAAATATGGTGACGAATTCATGCATGGCATGGAAAAAGGTGATTGGCCTTTAGATAAAGTAGATTATGAGAAGTTAAAAGAGTCAAAAGCAACCTTTGTTTTCGGACAAATGAACGAACCTCCTGGAGCTCGTGCACGTGTGGCTTTATCTGGGTTAACTGTTGCTGAATATTTCCGTGATGGTGATGAAAAATCAGGTGGACGTGATATCCTTTTCTTCGTAGATAATATCTTCCGTTTTACTCAAGCAGGTTCTGAAGTATCAGCGCTTTTAGGTCGTATGCCTTCAGCGGTAGGTTACCAACCAACTTTGGCTTCTGAGATGGGTGCCATGCAAGAGCGTATCACTTCAACCAAACGTGGTTCAATCACTTCGGTTCAAGCGGTATATGTTCCTGCAGATGACTTAACGGATCCAGCTCCAGCAACAACTTTTGCCCACTTAGATGCAACAACTGTATTAAGTCGTAAAATTGCTGAATTAGGTATATATCCCGCAGTTGATCCATTGGATTCAACTTCCCGTATCTTAACGGCTGCTATCCTTGGTGATGCTCATTATAATTGTGCTCAACGTGTTAAATTAATTTTACAACGCTATAAAGAATTACAGGATATCATTGCTATTCTAGGTATGGACGAGTTAAGTGATGACGATAAATTGGTTGTAAGTCGTGCAAGACGCGTACAACGTTTCTTATCTCAACCTTTCCACGTAGCTGAGCAATTCACCGGATTAAAAGGTGAGTTAGTTAGCATCGAAGAAACCATCAAAGGTTTCAACGCTATCATGGATGGAGAATATGACCATTTGCCTGAAGCTGCTTTCAACTTGGTTGGAACCATTGAACAAGCAGTTGCTAAAGGTGAAAAAATGTTAGCTGAGGCGCAATAAACCCAATTTGAAAATGTGTGAATTTGCAAATGCATTTTTAACCACATTCACACATAGTCACATTCACACATTAAAATATGCAATTAGATATAATAACAGCAGATAAAACTTTATTCTCGGGAGAGGCAGATGCCGTAACACTTCCTGGAAGTAAAGGACAGTTTCAGGTTTTAAACAACCATGCAGCTTTGATTTCAAGTCTTGAAAAAGGCACAGTTAAAATTAAAACCAAAGAAGGAGAGAAAAAATTCGAAATCTTGGGTGGTGTGGCTGAGGTTTTAAAAAACAAGGTTGTTGTACTTGCTTAATTACTAATAAAGTATTGAAAAAGCCATTCCAAATCGGGATGGCTTTTTTATTGCCTAATTTTCCCACCTAAAAAATGAAAAGTCCTTTTGTGTAAGATTTTATAAATTAAAGTTACCACATCCTACATTTACCAACAGATGCAGAAATACAAACTATATTGGGTTTGCCAAATTGGAGGTTGGGCATTTTTTATGCTAATCGAAATGATAAGCTATGGGAATGTGTTTGGTTTTAATAAATTACTTACTTTAAATGTGGTTGTGAATTTTTTCATAGGATTGGGTTTAACGCATCTTTATCGATTATTCCTTATACAAACCAACTGGCTGACATTGTCTTCTGCAAAACTTATCCCAAGGGCATCAATAAGTATTGTAATCATTAGCGTGTTGATGGCTCTGCTAAATATTTTTCTTGATCGATTTACTGTTCCATTGCTAAGACAATTGCCGATTGACGGTGTATTGGTATTCAACTATCTATTTAACTGGAGTAGATACATTTTAATGTGGGCACTGATTTATCATTTGTTTCAATATTGGGAGCGCAGTTTGCAAGCAGAGAAAGACCGATTATTATTACAAGCAACCCTAAAGGAAAATCAGTACCACAACCTGAGAACCCAGTTGAATCCTCATTTTTTGTTCAATTCACTAAATAGCATCAGAACACTTATTGATTTAAATCCCGATTTGTCAAAAGAGGCCATCACACGTTTATCTGGATTATT
>CANHJJ010000210.1 GCA_947460565.1 Bacteroidota bacterium | reverse complement strand
TATTCTAAAAACAAGTATGTTCTAAAAACACGGCAATTTCTTATTTAAATTGGCTTGTAAGACTTTGGCAGCAGTGTTCAACTATTTGATTAAAAATCTTTTTGATCTAACCACATCATAGGTTGCAAAGTAACCCAAAGCACCTCCCACTATATTGGTTGGAAGATTGGCCGGAGGCACTTGAAATGGCCCTGGTGCTCCGGTTGTTTGGCTGTTATAAGCATTGATAAATTCATACATGTTTTTGTCTACCGAACGGAAGATCATATAGGAATAATCATTTGGTTTTAAACGCAAAAAGGGTAATTCAAATTCATAAGAACCGTTGCGGGTAACACCGTTATCAAATAAAATTTTTGCGTCAAAAAGCGAGTCATTTCCCTGTAAATCATTTTTACCAAAACGAAAATAGGTGTATTTAATTGGTTCTCTTTCGTCAAAAGCAAAGTACTTCAATGTGTAACCATCTTTTAAAAAACCTTGTGCAGGTTTAAAAACTTGTTGCACACTATCCACTCTGAACATGGGTGTTAAGGTACTGGTTGAAGTATACGTTTTACCTTCTGAGACTATTTTTAAATTATAGGTAGTGTTAGGAATAGCCACATAGGTTGCCTTTGGTTTGTATACACCCTCGGCCACATAAAAAAAAGTATCTGAATTAATCATTACCAATGCGTCTTTAACTTTTAAATAGTCTGCGCTTGAATAGTAGTTCGCACTTTTGGTTAATCTGACAAATGAGCTATCTATTTCTGTACTAATTTCTGCTTCAACGACTAATTTAGGGTCACCATCTGGAATGTCAATATCTGTTTTCTCCTTACAAGAAACAGCCAAAATGCAAAATGCGATAAAGGACAATGATTGAAAATATTTGGTTTTCATGAGTTTTCTTTGGACTTAGAATTTGAAATTATAGGTTACCGCAGGAACGAAAGTGAAAAGATACCACTTATAAACAACGGGCACATTGTTTTCGATACCATAACTGAGTGTATATGGGTTTTTCTGACCATAAGCATTGTACAATGAGAATACCCAGTAGCTATCATTTTTATTATTTTTTCCTTCTATTTTTTTGCGATTTAATGTTACTGATAAATCTAATCGATGGTAATCAGGGAAGCGAGCTGAGTTTCTACTAGCGTATTGGATGCTTGGTGATTGTCTGCTTCCATCAAACGACTCTAATGTATATCGTTGTGAAGCGATGGTAAATGCATCGCCTGTTGCATAAATAAAATTAGCACCTATGCTTACCCTTTCACTTATGTCGTGATTAAGTGTAACTGTTAGATAATTTCTTCTGTCAAACCTAAACGGATACCAATCATTGTTATTTATCCTATCTGCTTGACGCTCAGATTTGGCAAGGGTGTAGCCAATCCAGCCAGTGGTTTTTCCTGTGCGTTTGCGAAGGAAAAATTCTAATCCATATGCACGTCCTTGGCCCACCACCAATTCTCTTTCAATAGCATCGTTAAAGTCGATTTTCGCATCATCTCTGAGCTGTAGAGTATTGCTCATCCATTTGTAGTAGGCCTCAACGGAGAACTCAATTACATTTTCTTTAAAGTTTCTAAAATAACCTATGGCAACCTGATCACTCACTTGTGGTTTTATCATTTTATCTGAGGGTATCCAAAACTCTTGTCCTGTTGCTGCAGATATGTTTTGAATCAAATGCATATATTGATACATGCGGTTGTACGAAGCCTTAACACTGCTAGTAGAATTAAGCAAATAGGTCATATTCAATCTTGGTTCCCAACCATAATAAGTATTGTTGAAGCTGTTATAGACGGTGTAAGGATTAATAGTGTCAAATGCCCCTTGCTTTAATATTTCATTTTCTGCAACTACGGGTGCTGTTAAATAATTATAGTTTCTACCCGCTATACTTGAAAAAATACTTAATCTGATGCCATATTCTGCTGTAAATCTAGCACCAATTTTTTGGCTGTTACTTGCATAGTAATCCTGTTGGAAGGCTTTTTTATTGTTAAGTGATGAGTCGGTGATTAGCGATTCATTCGTGATTTTGGTTCTTTTACCTGGCTCAAAAACAAAATAGGTTTGTTTGGTTCCAAACTTCACAGTGTTTTTAGGAGATATGAAATAGTTACCGTCTATTTTTAGATTCAAATCATTGATATAATTGGTTCGGGTAAAGTTTAAATTCTTGGCAATATTCAAATCAAAATTGTAATCATATCTACTGAAAGCAGCGGTTGTATTCAAAAACAACTTACTGCTAAAAATGTGATTCCAACGTGCAGTGGTGGTATAATTCCCCCACCCAAATCCAAACAAATCACCAAAACCCAATTTATCTCTACCCATGTAGGCTGAAACAAATACCTTGTCTTTGTCGCTTATGGTGTGGTTTAATTTTATGTTTAAATCGCCAAACCATGCTGTGGTACCATCCAATTGGCTTGATAAAGGAAAAAAAATATCAAAATAACTTCTGCGACCAGAAATAAGGAAAGATGTTCTGTCCTTCTTTATCGGTCCCTCAAGGGTTAACCTTGACGATAATAATCCAATACCTCCAGTTGCTTGGAATTTTTTTGAATTTCCATCCCTCATTCTAACATCCAATACAGCGGCTAGACGTCCTCCAAATTGAGCAGGAATACCACCTTTATATAAATCAAAATCTTTTATGGCATCACCATTAAAAGTACTAAAAAATCCGAACACATGACTTGGGTTGTAAACCACGGCCTCGTCTAATTGAACCAAATTGTGGTCAATATTTCCACCACGCACTACTAAGTTGGAACTACCATCACCTGCAGCTTGCACACCAGGAAGTAATTGAACAGCCTTGATAATATCTACCTCTCCAAGCAACAATGGAATTTTTTTAACCTCTTTCATTTCCACCCTCACCACACTCATTTTGTTTTGTTCAACGTTGCCAGCATTTAGTTTTTCTCCAGAAATAACAACCTCTTTTAGTTGGTTTTTCTCTTCACTAAGTTCTATGTTTAGTCTTGTGTTTTGAGATAATTCAATTTTTTTCACTGTGGTTTTGTATCCCAAATACGTATATTCAACCTCATAGTTTCCTGTGGGTACGCTTAAAGAATAAAAACCATATGCGTTGGTAACAGTTCCGACTTTTAGCGAAGGAATAGACACGCTTGCACCGATCAATTCCTCGCCATTCTTTGCATCTTTAATTTCGCCACTAATGGTAAATTTTTTAACACTCTGGGCACGAGATGATTGTTGAATGATTAAAAGGAGTGAGCTAATTATAACAAGTATTTTGTATTTCATAAAATGGTTTGCAAAAGTATTCTACTTATGCTAATGTTATAATACTTTTTAGACAAAATTTGTTTTAAAGTAGGTGAGTGGTAAAAATAACCAGGCAAATGAAGGAATAAGTTTTGATCAATTATCTTTTGTCTTTCCACTTTTGATCAAAAGTATAATAACGCTCCCAACAGCGCCTACACCAAACGTGTTGTATTTTTAAAAAAGGATACATGTATTTAATCAAATCATTGCGTTTAATACGCTCAAAATCCTTACCTCCACAATTCATACACGTTTTAACAGGTCTTACTTTTATAAAAACAAAAGTTATTAAATACAGGATGTATGCGATTCCAAGACCGATTAAAAAATATGATATATTGGAAAGAAAAGCCATATACTCTTAGTCGCTAAAGCGAATTAAATCGTTGCAGAGGTAATTATTTTTTGTTAAAAAATAATTTGAATAGAGAAATTATTCTTCTCTATTGCTTTCTTTGTTACAAAACTTAGTAACGTGAGATTTAGCGAAATAGTTGGTAACAAAGACCTTAAGAAAAAACTTGTTCAAACGGCCAATAGCGGCAGAATAAGCAACACACAACTTTTTTTAGGAGCAGAAGGTTCGGGTAATTTGGCTTTGGCTATTGCTTATGCCCAATATATCAATTGCTTGCATGCAACAGAGGAAGATAGCTGTGGTGCCTGCTCATCCTGTGTAAAATACCAAAAGTACATTCATCCAGATTTGCACTTTACTTTTCCTACGGTTACTCCAATAAAGACTAGCACAGAAATTATTGAGGATTGGCGTGAAGCGCTAATTGAAAATGTGTATCAAAATGATTATGATTGGTTAAGCAACATAGATAAAGACAGCAAAAAGCAAGGAAATATTACAGCCGAAGAGTGCAGAGATATTTTTAGAAAATTGGCCCTTAGAGCCTTTGAAGCCAAATACAAGGTTTTGATAATATGGATGCCCGAATACCTCAGAACAGAAGGCAACATCCTATTAAAGCTATTAGAAGAACCCCCTTTGGGTACACTCATTTTACTTGTTGCCAATGATTCAGAGAAAATTTTAGGTACCATTTTATCCAGAGCTCAATTGGTGAAAGTGCCAAAAATAAAGGATGAGGAGGTGGTTGAAGCATTGATTAGTC
>CANHJJ010000209.1 GCA_947460565.1 Bacteroidota bacterium | reverse complement strand
TGTTGGAAACAATAAATATAAAGACGAAGAGCTTAATTCTGTTTTAAAGATAAAAAGGGGTGATGTGTATGACCAATCTAATCTAGACTCAAAATTAAACATGAGTCAAAGTAGCCTTGATATAAGCACCCTGTATATGGATGATGGCTACTTGTTCTTCAGGGTTGAGCCAATAGAAGTATTGGTTGAAAATGATTCAATTGACCTGGAAATAAGAATATATGAAGGCGCTCAAGCTAGGGTGAATAAGGTAACTATAAAAGGCAATACAAAAACCAGCGACCATGTTATTTTAAGAGAATTAAGAACCAAGCCAGGCCAATTATTTAGCAGAAGTGATGTGACAAGATCGCTCCGTGAATTAGGTCAGATAGGTTATTTTAACCCAGAGGCTTTAAATGTAAATCCAATGCCTAATCCGCAAACCGGAACAGTTGATATTGAATATAAAGTGGAAGAAAGGGCCAACGACCAAATAGAACTATCTGGAGGATGGGGTGCAGGAACCGTAATTGGTACTTTAGGATTGACCCTAAATAATTTCTCCGCCCGCAAAATTGGCGATAAAAAAGCATGGAGTCCAATACCATCAGGTGATGGACAAAGGCTGTCTTTAAGAGCCCAAACAAATGGAACGTATTATCAATCATACAATGCATCATTTACTGAACCTTGGTTGGGTGGTAAAAAACCAAATTCATTATCGGTTTCAGTTTATCATTCAAGACAAACAAATGGGTATTCTTCAGGTGATGAAAGACTTGCAGGTTTGTATACAACAGGGTTAGTAGTGGGTTTAGGAAAACGTTTGCATTGGCCCGATGATTATTTTACTCTACTTTACCAAGCATCTTTCCAGCAATATAATCACCAATATAGTGCATTGGGACAACCTTATTTAACAAATATTAGTCAAGGTGTTTCGAATAACCTAAGTGTAAAATTTGTATTATCAAGAAATAATTTAGCCATTAATCCAATTTATCCGACCAGTGGATCCAACATATCATTGTCACTACAACTGTCTCCACCTTATTCATTATTTGAAGAAATGCAAGTTAGTGCAAAAGAAACAACTAGGTGGTTAGAATTTCACAAATGGAAGTTTGACGCAACTTGGTTCACTAAAATATTTGGTAAAGAAAAGGCGCTTGTTTTAATGACGAGGGTAAATTATGGTCTTATTGGCTATTATAACCAAGCAGCTGGAATTACTCCATTTGAACGTTTCTGGGTTGGTGGAGCCGGTTTAGTTGGATTTAATCTTGATGGCAGAGAATTAATTGCATTAAGAGGGTATCCAGATAACTCCTTGACGCCTTTAGCCTATGATGCAGCCACAGGATATCTTCGTCAGCAAGGAGCAACTATTTATAACAGATACACCATGGAATTACGTTATCCTATTTCACTTAACCCCCAAGCAACGGTTTTCCCATTGGTTTTTGCTGAAGCTGGAGGTGCATGGTTGAGGTTTAGAGATTTCAATCCTTTTGATGTCTATAGAAGTTATGGTTTAGGCGTTAGGATTTTCTTACCAATGTTTGGTATGATAGGCCTAGACTATGGCTGGGGTATAGACCGTTTACCTAGCACGGGAGGTATTAGCGGAGGTAATTTCCACTTCTTAATTGGACAACAGTTTTAATTCATTTGAATAATTATATGAAAAAATATTTTTTTTTAATAGTCATTAGCGCATTCACCCTGACAGTAAGCACTTTTGGACAAAGGTTTGCTTACGTTGACACTGAGTATATTCTAGATATGATTCCCGATTATCGTTCAGCTCAAAAACAATTGGATGCATTATCACTCGATTGGGAAAAGGAAATGGACAAGAAGCAAGAAGAAATTGACAAAATGTACCATGAATTTGAAGCAGAGAAGATTTTATTGACTGAAGAGTTAAAAAAGAAAAAAGAAGCTGAAATTAAGACTAAAGAGCAAGAGCTAAAGGATTTTAGAAATCTAAAATTTGGATATGAAGGTGAATTATTCAAAAAGAGAGCTGAATTAATAAAACCAATTCAAGACAAGATTTTTGATGCCGTTCAAAAAATTGCTAAAACCAGTGCTTTAGACTTTATATTTGCAAAGGGTGGAGAAGTCATCATGTTGTATTCAAATTCAAAATACGACAAAAGTGACGAGGTACTGAAAGAATTAGGAATAGCAATTACAAAAACCAAGAATTCTGCAGGAAACACTACAAATACACAACAAGGAAGTGGAAACAATGGCGGAAATAATGACGCTAACCCTAGGCTTGAAGAGAGAAAGTAATAAACCATAAAGAACACAAATAATAACATGATGAACAAAGTTTCAAAAATTGCAATGGCCTTAACTTTAATGTTTTGTTTAGGCTTAATGAAAGTATCGGCCCAAAAAATCGGGTATGTTGATTTACAAGAAATCATGACTTTGATGCCAGAATACAAAAAAGCTAACACTGATATGGAAAGCTTTAGTAAATCACTTGAAGATGAGTTAAAGAAAATGAGTGATGAGTTTCAAAAGAAATACGCTGATTTCGAAAAGAATGCAGCAAAATTACCCGAAGCTATAAAAGAGGTAAAGCAAAAAGAATTGCAAGATATGCAAGGTCGTATCCAGGAATTTCAACAGTCAGCACAAGAAAATGCGCGTAAAAAAGAAGCTGAATTGTTAAAACCAATTATTGAAAAAGCCAAAACTGCAATTGGTGCGGTAGCTAAAGAAAGTGGCTATGGATATGTTATGGATAGCAATACCGCTGGATTTTTATACAAACCAGAAGGTGATAACCTTTCTGGATTGGTAAAAAAGAAATTAGGTTTACAATAATTAACAAATAATATGTATTTTGAATAGGCTGTCGCTAAAATGACAGCCTATTTTTTTATAATTGAACCCTATGCAATGGAGTGAAATACTAGTAAAGTATAGATATAAACAGAAAAGCAATTCGCAAATTTCAAATGAAAGAAGTGAGTTTGAAGTAGATTTCGATAGAATAATATTTTCATCCGCATTCAGAAAACTACAAGATAAAACACAGGTAATTCCGATGCCTGAGGAAGATTTTGTGCATACAAGACTAACTCATAGTCTTGAAGTATCGAGTGTTGGTCGATCGCTAGGCAGAAAGGCAGGAAATTACTTAACAAAAAAATATCCTGAGCTAGAAAATTTAGGAATTAGTAGCTACGATATAGGTTCAATTGTTGCAGCAGCAAGTCTCTCGCATGATATTGGAAATCCACCTTTTGGACATAGTGGCGAAGCAGCTATTAGTGAGTACTTCCTAAATGGGAAAGGCAGTAACTTTCAGAAATCAGTTAATGATGAATTGAAATGGAATGATCTTATTAATTTTGAAGGAAATGCCAATGGCTTTAGAATATTAAGCAACTATACAGGTGGACCAGATGGTGGTTTAAGGTTGTGTTACCCTACCCTAGCTGCATTTGCAAAGTATCCTAGAGAGAACCTTTCCAATTCCATACCCAATAGAGCCAGTCAAAAGAAGTATGGTGTCTTTCAATCTGAAAGAGAAATATTTAAGCAAATAGCAGACGAACTAAAGCTTATAAGTATAAATAATGATGCTACCATTAATTACTTGAGACATCCACTGGCTTTTTTAGTTGAAGCGGCTGATGATATTTGCTACAGCATTATTGACTTTGAAGATGGATTAAGATTAAAGCTTATTGATTTCGCCTATGCCGAAAAGTATTTATTCCCTATACTCGGAAATCTAATCAACAAAGACAAGCTATCTCAAATGCACATGGATGAACAAATAGCATTTTTAAGAGCTTCAGTCATTAATATTTTGGTAGAAGATATGTCAGAAATTTTCATGCAAAACGAGGAAGCTATGCTGCAAGGTACATTTGATACATCACTTATTAAACTGAGCAAATTTGCACCAATAATCGAGGATATTAAAAAAATTACCAGAGAGAAAGTATACCAATCGAGGGTGGTGCTAGAGATAGAAGCCGCTGGTTTTGAAATCATCGGAGGTCTTTTAGACATCTGTATCGAAGCCGTTAATAATATAGCCCTAAACGATGGAAAAAAATATTTTAGAAGCAAAAAAATTCTCGAATTGATTCCAGAGCATTTTATTGGCAAGGACAAAATACCAGAGCAAGACTTGTACAATAGAATTATGAAAATTTGCGAATTTATAGCTGGGATGACTGATAGCTATGCCATACATTTTTATAAAAAGCTTAAAGGTATAGAGTTATCTAAAAACTAAAGCTATATCTACTAACAACAAAGCCCGTTTAACTTTCGTTAAACGGGCTTTTGTTTTATGGTTTTTGATTTGATAATCTTTCGATTATTTTTTGTTTCTCTCTTTTAGCTTTTTGATACCGTATCCGATACCTGCTACTGCTAAAATCGACAAGCCACCATCTACGGGTACATCGATTGGATCATCGCCAAATCCTCCTCCGCCTCCAC
>CANHJJ010000208.1 GCA_947460565.1 Bacteroidota bacterium | reverse complement strand
GGAAATTGTTGCCGAATATTTGACAGGCAACTACACCTATCGTGAACTTGGATTGAAATATGATATTCCATTTCGCAGTATTTGCGATTGGGTTTTAGAATATCAAGGTCGAAAACCAACATGGCGTGAAAAGATGAAACGCAAACGGGAAAAAGAAACAGGAATGAAAGAGCCTGAATTACCAAATGAAGTGAAGCTCCTGCAAAAGGAACTTAAAAAGCAGCAATTGCTTAATAAGTTGCTTGAAGAAATCATCTATATTGCGAATAAGGAAACAGGAACCGACTGGAAAAAAAAGCTTGGCACCAAGCAATAATGAATATAGGGCAAAGCGAAAGCCGAAACATACAAACGCTTTGCTCATTGCTTGGTTATAGTCGGCAAGCCTTTTATAAATTTGTTAAACACGCTGAAAAAGAAGCATTGCAGCATGATTTAATTCTTCAAGAAGTATTGAAAATCAGAAAAACGCTAAAGCGATTAGGAACAAGAAAACTGCTGTTTAAAATGGATGGATTTATGAGCGAGCATCATATTGAGATTGGCAGAGATGCCATGTTTGATTTACTGGCGACTCATAAATTATTGATAAGGAAAAGAAAACGTAGAGTTCCTGTTACAACTTTTTCTGATCATTGGATGCGAAAATATCCGAACCTGATAGTTGACTTTATTCCAACTGCCCCCAATCAACTTTGGGTAAGCGATATTACTTACATCACGTTGAAAGATGATTTTGCTTATTTATCGCTGATTACGGATGCTTACAGCCGAAAGATAGTAGGGTTTTACTTATCAGAAACACTATCGGCAGATGGCTGTATAAAAGCATTGCAAATGGCTTTAAAAAATAATCCGCAACTGGGAAGACTCATTCATCATTCTGATAGAGGTAGCCAATACTGCTGTGCTGATTACGTTTCAATACTTGACAAACACTTCGTGAAAATTAGCATGACTCAAAGTGGTGACCCTTTAGAAAATGCAATTGCAGAAAGGGTAAACGGTATTTTGAAAGATGAGTTGTTGGAGAAAATATACATCAATTATCAGGAAGCTAAACAAGCTATTGCGGCTGCAATTAGCATCTACAACTATCAAAGACCGCATAGTAGTATTGATATGTTAACTCCTGTTGAAGCTCATTTACGGGAGGGAGAACTAAAACGCAGATGGAAAAATTATTATTCAAAAAAGAAGGAGGTTGTTATGTCGTAAAATGAGTTTTTTTTAGGCATCAAGGGTTCAAGAATAAAAAAGCCAAGCTGTTACACTTGGCTAAAAAGACGTTTTATTCCGTCACCCGGAGATGTATCCCTGGCAAGTTGCTCTCCAGCAGAGCTTGCTTCCGTTTAGTCTCCAATGCAAATGTAAACCATATTTAGGATTACTGAAAAATGTGTAAACTTGTAACAGGATTTAGAACCAAAAAAGTGTCAACTTTTTTCAGGACGATACATTGTGTATGATAAATAGTTTGAGGCACAAGCGAGCCACGCAACAGCAGCCCACAACGCTTGCGCCAGCGAGGGATGTAACACACGTGGACAATTATACTAATTATCAAACTCGAAAACTACTTTTAGGTTAGCTAAAAAGTTAGACACTTCGTGCCTTTGCACTTCAAGATAAAAGACATTCAGATTTTCTTGAAAGTCTTTTTTGTTTATTATTGTGTGTGGATTATGAATATAATTTTAGGCACAATCAATTGGATTACAAATCCAAAGTTAATAGGACGGGATTGCAAATCCCGACCAGCTTGGTAAATTTTTGTCAATGATAGAAGGAGGAATTGTAAATGAGTAATTTGAAAAATATTAGAAGAGATATTAGTAGATATTTAATGATTGTATTTAATTTCTACGCACTACTTACTGTCATACCAGTAATTTATATTCATGATGAAAATTATTTTTTTCAATTTTTAGATGTTGACCTTAGAATAATGTTGATAGTAAATATAATACTTTTTTTTAATTTTATAATTACTCATAAATCCTATCCACGAAATGGCACATTCAATATTTTATTATTTTTTTCAATAATTATCCTATTATATAGTGTTTGTTGGTGTTTAGCTTCATTAACTGTAGTAACTTTTAAGTATGAATACTAACCCCCTATGCTAGTGCACGCCTATTGCGTGTTCAAGCAGCAAAATATGTATGGACAATCAACTATAAATCCAAGACCATTTTGTTAGGGTCGTTGCCTTCGGTAAGCAGCAGAACAGGGTTTTCTAAGCATTGTTTTACTTTCACCAAAAATCCTACCGATTCACGGCCATCAATAATTCTATGGTCGTAGCTCAATGCCAAATACATCATAGGACGAGCCACTATCTGTCCATCTTTAACCACTGGTCTTTCAATGATATTGTGCATACCCAAAATAGCAGATTGTGGGGCATTGATAATAGGTGTACTCATCATACTACCAAACACACCACCATTGGTGATGGTGAAAGTACCTCCTGTCATTTCTTCGATACTCAATTTGTTGTCGCGGGCTTTGCCTGCCAAACGAGCCACTTCCGATTCGATGCCTGCCAATGTTAGGCTTTCAGCATTTCTAATTACAGGTACCACAAGGCCTTTAGGGGCGCTTACAGCAATGGAAATATCGCAATAGTCGTGGTAGATAATTTCATCTCCATCAATGTAAGCATTCACGGCTGGGAATTGCTTCAAAGCTACCGTAACAGCCTTGGTGAAGAAGCTCATGAAACCTAGGTTTACACCATGGGTTTCTTTAAATTGGTTTTTATATTGATTGCGCAAGTCCATGATAGGCTTCATGTCCACTTCGTTAAAAGTGGTGAGCATGGCTGTTTCATTTTTCACGGCAACCAATCTTTTCGAAACGGTTTTACGCAATGAAGTCATTTTTTCTTTGCGTTCGTTTCTTGATTTGGTTTCGTTGCTAGTAGTTTTTAATTGAGCGCTTAGCGCATCTGCTTTGGTAATGCGTCCACCAATGCCTGTGCCTTTAACATCTTTTGTGTCGATACCTTTTTCAGCTAAAATTTTGGCTGCAGCAGGCGAAGGATAAGGCTTGTTGGCTTCAGGCGTTTGTTTATTGGCCTCTGGCTGGCTGGTCTTAACTTCTGGTTTGGTATTTTGAGTTTCGGCTTTAGGTGCTTCTGCTTTGCCTTCAGGAGCCTTCGCATCCGTGTCTATTTTGCAAATCACATCACCCACTTTAATGGTATCGCCTTCGGCACCCATAGTGGTTAAAACACCTGCTTTTTCAGCGTTTAACTCAAAGGTAGCTTTATCGCTTTCAAGCTCGCATAACAATTCGTCCATCTGCACATAATCACCTGTTTTTTTATTCCAGCGGGCTATGGTTACTTCGCTAATCGATTCTCCAACGGTAGGTACTTTAATTTCAAGCATATTATTTTCTTAAAAACAGGTACGAAAGTAATCGAAAAGTAATGTCAAATCAAGTTAAGATTATTTTATAGGGTAGTGCTCATTTTATTGAAAAGGCAGTTTTGTGTTTTTGAAGCCTTTATCTTATGTTTGTTCGATTCTCAAATATCTATGATTTACAAATCCGATTGCCTTCATTTTAAAGGACATATTCCATGCAAGCCTCACAAACTAAATGGCTACCACTGCGAAACTTGTCCTGCCTATACTAAAATATCAAAACGAATTTTAATAATAAAACTAGGCGCTATTGGAGATGTGATTCGCACCACACCTTTGGTGGTTAAGTTCAAAAAGGAATTTCCTGATTGCAAAATCACTTGGCTTACTTGGACTCCGGATATTCTTCCTTCAAGTCAGATTGATGAAATATTGAAATGGGATGTTAACAGCATTTTTTACGCTCAAAACAGCACATGGGATATAGCTATCAACCTTGATAAAGAAAAAGAAGCTGGCGCATTACTAAAAGTGGTGGATGCCAAGCAAAAGTTTGGCTTTGTTTTGAAGGATAATGAGATTCAACCTTACAATGACTTAGCGGATCATAAATTTAGTACGGGTATGTTTGACGATGTGAGTCAGGCAAACACCAAAAGCTATTTGCAAGAGATATTTGAGATATGTGGTTATACCCACCAAGCTGAACCATATTTGATGGATACCCATAGCGAGAAAGGCTATACTTGGAATTTGCCAATTGGTAAAAAAATCATTGGTATGAACACAGGTTGTGGAGGTAGATGGACTACCCGTCTTTGGAGCATAGACAAATGGGTGGAGTTGGTGGCATTAACCAAAAAGCAACACCCTGATGCAGAAGTTTTATTGCTAGGTGGAGAAGCTGAAGATGCTCGTAACAAAGAGATTCAAGCACGCTCAGGTGCTTTGTATCTAGGCTATTTCAGTTTGTATGAGTTTATCAATTTGGTAAACCAATGTCATTTGGTAATAACCCAAGTTACCATGGGTATGCATATCACTTTGGCATTGGGTAAAAAGATTGTGTTAATGAATAATATCTTCAATCCACATGAGTTTGAT
>CANHJJ010000207.1 GCA_947460565.1 Bacteroidota bacterium | reverse complement strand
TCTTACTAAAGTCTAAAATATCATTAATTAGGTACATTAAACTCTCTGCAGAAAATTTAAGAGTTTGTAAACTTTCTAATTGCTCCTTACTAGGGTTTTCATTAAGTAATAAATTGGCAATACCGATTACAGCATTCATCGGTGTCCTGATTTCATGACTCATTGTAGAGAGGAATAAACCTTTCGCTTTGGCTGCAGCTTCGGCCATTTCTTTTGCTTGAATCAATTGCTCTTCAATCAGCTTGATGCTACTTATATCTCTTATGGCACCATCAAAATAGCAATTGCCATTTTCGTTCTCAATGCATATAGTACTTATTAGACCCCAAAAGGTTTCACCAGATTTTTTTCTAAGCAATACCTCTTTGTTATGTATGGTTTTTTGTTGGAGTAATTCTTTAATAACAACATCACGATCCTGGTGAGAATCATATAATTCATGAATGGGAGTTTTTATTGCCTCTTCGTATGAATTGAAACCAAACATATCAATAAAGGACTTGTTAATGTATATTAGGCCTTCCTTTGTGGTACTTCTATAAATTGCTTCAGTGATATTCTGATTAATCGAACTCAATAATTCTTCGCTATTTTTCGACTTTTCTTCGAGTTCTTTTAAATGGTTTATATCGGTAATGGTGCCAATAAAACGCTCGGGTGCACCATCTTGATTGTATTCTGCAATTTTCCCTCTGTCTAAAACCCAAGTATAATTACCATCTTTACACCTAATTCTGTAATCAGTTTGATAAAATTCAGTAATCCCTTCAATATGTTTTTGAAATTCCAATAAAGCTTTTTGAAGATCTTTTGGGTGTACACGTTTCTCCCACTCTATGGTAGAATTATCAAATTCGTTTTCATCATAACCCAGCATTTTTTTAAACACGGGTGAGTAATATATATCCTTTGATGTTAGATCTAAATCCCAAACTCCATCTCTACTGCCTGTTAAGGCATAGTTCCATCTTTTTTCCGCACTTATCAAATCATCTTGTACTCGTTTAATTTCCGTAATGTTTTCAAGGATACCAATTACTTGTTCTGGTTCACCAGCCTCATTGTATAGGGGTATTTTAATTGTTTTAGCTATAATTACTCCAGTGGGTGTATTTACGTTTAAATTATTAATAATTAGCGGTTCCTTGGATTCAAGCACAATTGTATCGGTGTCTACAAAGTCATCTAAATCCTCATTTATTTTGAAAATATCGAAGTCCGTTTTACCAATTACATCAATTTTTTTCAAGCCAAACATGTTTTCTAACTCGCTGTTCCAAATGGTATATCTGAGGTTATCATACACATCTTTAGCGAAAATACCTACTGGCAAATTATTAATCAGTTGGTTTAAAAATTCTTTTTGCCTTAGGGTTTCTAATTCATTGTTTTTTCTTGATGTGCATTCTTCCAGTTTTAAAGAAACTCTTGGTTCGTCATCATTTATCAATGAAATATTAGCCAAAAACCAAAGCTTCTTGTCTTTCAGAGTTAATTCAAATTCATGTTTTAGTGTTTCACCTGAGATAAAAACATTGCTAATTAGATTATCGAACTTAGGTCCCAAATCTGCATTTCCAAATTCAATAACCTTTCTTCCTATGATTTCATTTAATGGATAGTCAAGTTTTGAATTATCGCTACTCCAAACATTAATAATTGTGTGATTTGAATCTATTTCTAAAAGAATATCATCAAATGATTTTAAAATAAGTGATAAGTTTCTTTCGCGTTCTAAAATTTCGTTTTCGTATTTTTTGAAGGCCGTAATATCATTACTTGTTACAAATAGCCCAGTAATAAGATTATTTTCTTTAATTGGTGTGTAAGTAAATTCAAGTATTCTTATTCCATTTTTAATGTTATATAACAATTCACTTTTAAAGGTCGCTCCAGCAAAGGTTTTGTCGTAGTTCGTTCGCCAAAATGTATATTCATCTTTTCGCAATCCTTCAAGTACATTTTCGCCTAAACTAATTTTTCTACCATACTCTAATTCATAAGTAGAAAGAACAGTGTCATTTGCACTTGTTAATTTATATTGCAAATCAATGCTCCAAATCATATTGCTCGAACCGCCAATAAGAGTAAGCAGTTTTGCCTCGTTTGATGTGCCTTCACGCTTTGATTTTAAGGCATTATTAATAAATAGATTTAATAAATATAAACTTAAAAAAATTGAAATAGAGAGATTTAGTAAGTATAAATTATGGTTTTGTGGTTTTGGAATTTGAAGCCCAAGTTTGGGTGGTATATCTGTAAAATTTACCAAACAAAATATCGTAACGATGATAAAAATATCTACATAATAAAGTAAACTTTTATTGCTTTTTCCGTATAGGAAGCTAAGCAAAATGTAGGGAAAGTAATAAAGAAAATAGCCTGCATTGCTGCTTACACCATCATCAAACAAATAAATAACAAGTAGTCCAGGTATTTTGATAAGGAAGAAAGCAAGCTTGCTATATTTTCTGTTGATTAAATAGGTTGTCAAAGCAACCAATAAAGTAATAACAGTTAAATAGTATTGAGGGGTAACGCCTGAAATTAATTTGAAACCAGTTAATGCAAAGCTGCACAATACAGCTACAATACAAAATGTGTTTACAAATTTTTTTTCTACTTCCACTATTTTGGATGCGTTTTAAAACAACTTAAATGACAAAAGTAAATAATTAAAGGTCATTTTCCTCGAAATTCCACTTTTTAATATCACTAAAAAATAAATAGCCATTTTCGACCATGAGTGGCGATGGAAAGTTATTTTGATATAAGCTCCCCGTTCCCAGCCCTTGGTGATTTTTAACATTTAAATAGGAGGCATATTGTGAAATGGCATTTAAGCCTACATTGCTTTCCAATGCAGATGTTAGCCACCAGCCTATGTTACTTTTGTTCGCTATATTTATCCATTTATCGCATGCAGAAAAGCCACCAAGTAATGTGGGTTTAAGAATAATGTATTTTGGTTTAATCTTTTTAATAAGAGTGTGGCCCATTTCATAAACATCTACACCTATCAGCTCTTCGTCTAATGCAATGTGAATCGGTGCTTCCCTGCAAATTTCTTCCATCCATTCCGGTTGTTTCGGTTTAATGGGCTGCTCGATTGAATGGATTTCAAATCGATGTAGTTCCTTAAGTTTTTCCAGTGCTTCATGCGGCTCAAAAGCTCCATTAGCATCTAGTCTTAATTCAAGTTTGTGTGCGGAATGATTTTTTCGGATACTTTCAATCAATCTGCATTCTTCATCAAAATCCAAATTGCCTACTTTAAGTTTTATACAATTAAAACTTTTTTCTATTTTCTCCTGGGCTTCTTCAAGCATTTTATGCTTGTCTGCCATCCAAATTAAACCGTTGATGGGTATTGCTTTTCCATGAATAAACTCGTTTTCGAAAATTTTCATCTGACCACCATAATGTAGGTCAGCTAAGGCAGTTTCTAGTGCAAAACGAATTGATGGAAGTTTTGATAAATCAATGTCTTCAAATCGTAGACCATTATTTAATTCTTGGAGAATATTTTTTAGTTGATTTTCAAAATCATTTTGATAATCAATACTCAAACCATATAATGGTGAAGCCTCACCGCGGCCAAGAATACTGGGATTAAGGTAGTCAAAAACCTCAATAATATATGCAGTATGGTTTTTTATTTCACCCCTTGAAGTTCGAGCATCAAAAGCGAATTCTAATTCGTGTTTGAAGTATGAATAATGCAGCATATTGTTTTATAAAAAGAGGCCAAATAAAATAACCAAAACAAAGGTTGAAAGAGATGTCACCTTTAAAAGTGGATCTAAACTTTGTTTGTCATCTGTTTTAAAAATCATAACTAATGAAAGTGCAAAAGGAACCGCAGTTATTGCATAGACATAATTGCTAATCTCAGCTTCATGCATATATGAATAACTAAATAAGCAAATGAAGGCAACCAATATGATGATTAGGTGATAGATTTTTGCGTTTCTAAAGCCAATTCTTGCAGGTATACTTTTTTTTCCTGCTGCCAAATCGCTATCAATGTCCCTCATATTATTTAAATTTAGCACAGCTACCGAAAATAAGCCGCAAGCTAATGATGGCAATATTACGTCCAAAGCAAGTAAGCCTGCTTGTAAATAGTATGTACCACAAACAGCTACTAAACCGAAGAAAATGAAAACTGAAATATCGCCAAGTCCTACATAGCCATAAGGCTTTTTGCCATTGGTGTAAGTTATAGCGGCTATTATGGCTGCAATACCTATTGCAAATAGAGCAAGAATACCATAAATTCCGATTACGTCATATGAAAAATACAATAATGAAATTCCACTAACAAGGCTTAAAGCAACTAAAATTCCAATTGCTTTCTTCATTTGATCTTTGGTGATTTTGCCCGATTGAACCGCTCTTTTAGGGCCTTTTCTACCATCGTGGTCTGCACCATGAATGCTGTCTCCGTAATCGTTTGCCAAATTGGATAAGATTTGTAAAAACAATGCCGTTAGCATACAAAAACTAAAAATGC
>CANHJJ010000206.1 GCA_947460565.1 Bacteroidota bacterium | reverse complement strand
TTATGTTTACATTAAAACTGCTATCGCTCGCTTCCAATGATTTGATTCTATCTATTTGTTTTTCTTTAGGCGATTGACAAGAAATCAAAGCCATGATTGAAATTAACAAAATCCCAATTCTTTTCATTTGTGATATTTTTCACGAAAGTACTTTATTGAAAAATAATACTATCCACATAAAAAATGTGAAAGTATAAAAATATGAACCGCTAGAATTGATTGGTACGAAGTAGCACCAAAGTGCATGCTTCAATAGGCTGTATGCCCTCTTTTTTTAATATCTCCATAAACTCTTGGTTTTCAGTTCCTGGATTGAAAATCACCCTTTTAGGTTTTAAATCAATAATCTTGTCATAGTATTCCTTTTGAAGGTTTTCATTTAGATACATTGTTACTGTATCAAAGTCCTTGCTTTCGGGGAAAAGGGTAATGATGGCATGTTTACTTATAATACCAGGCTTATTTCCAAGGGCTACAACTTCATGTTTGTATTCACTCAGAAGGTTTGTACAGATATATGAATATCGCTGGGGGTTTGCGCTTGCGCCAATAACCAAAGTTTTTTTCATTTTATTGACGCTCATAATTATCTTTTTGACGATTTTGCCTTTTAAATAGTTTCATCATTAAGCTAATATTTGACTAAACACCTGTATTACATTATATATATAAACACAATCTGATTTTAATAGATTACTTTTGCGCCCAAATGGGAAATATAGTAGCCATAGTAGGCAGGCCAAATGTAGGAAAATCGACACTTTTTAATCGACTTGTTGAACAACGAAAAGCCATAGTTGATGATTTTAGTGGAGTTACGCGTGACAGACATTACGGTAAGTCTGAATGGATAGGAAAAGAGTTTACAGTTATTGATACTGGAGGATATGTTCCAGATAGTGAGGATATTTTTGAATCTGCCATACGCAGTCAGGTTAAAATTGCTATAAGCGAAGCTGATGTACTTTTATTTATGGTTGATGTGTCGGCAGGCATAACTGAGCTTGATAAAGATTTCGCAGATATTTTAAGAAGAACCAAAAAGCCTGTTTATGTTGTTGTAAATAAAGTAGATAACATAAACAGGGAGTTTCAATCACACGAATTTTGGGGCTTAGGTTTCAAAGAAATGTTTACCATTTCATCTGCAAATGGTTCGGGTACAGGTGAATTACTTGATCAAGTAGTTAGTCATTTTGAAGTTTCTGAAGAAGATACCGATGCAGTAGCGGATGCATTGCCAAAAATCGCTGTAGTAGGAAGACCCAATGTTGGAAAATCGAGTTTGGTTAATGCACTTTTAGGTGAAGAAAGAAATATTGTAACAGATATTGCAGGAACAACCAGAGATACCATTCACTCTCATTATAAGCTATTTGATAAAGAATTTGTTTTGGTGGATACAGCTGGTATTCGCAGAAAAGCAAAGGTAAAAGAGGATATCGAGTTTTATTCTGTAATGCGTTCTATCAAAGCATTGGAAAATTGTGATGTGGTGGTTTTGGTGATTGATGCTGTTGTGGGTATTGATTCTCAAGAAATTAATTTGATTCATTTGGCTGTTAAAAATGGAAAAGGCTTGGTAATTTTGGTTAACAAATGGGATTTGATAGAAAAAGATACCAAAACGGCCAAAAATTTTGAAACGGTTATTTTGGAAAAGATGAAGCCGTTTGTTGATGTGCCTATTCTATTTATCTCAGCTACAGAGAAATTGAGAATATTTAAAGCAGTTGAATTGGCGCTCATGGTGGCCGAAAATAGAAAACGTAAGATTGCTACCCATGAATTGAATGAATTCATCCATGAGATTGTTGAGGCGTATCCACCTCCAGCCATTAAAGGTAAATTTGTGAAAATTAAATTTGCTACCCAGCTTCCTGGTCAAAATCCGAAATTTGCTTTGTTTTGTAATCACCCTCAGTATGTTAACGAAAGCTATAAAAGGTATCTTGAAAACAAGATGCGAGAACATTACCCCCTAACGGGAGTGCCCATAACCATATTTATGAGAAAAAAATAATAGAAAACATTTTGATATTAACAGAATTAGCATAATTTTGCGCCCGAGTTTCAAAAATAAACATAACAAACAAATGAAAAAAGTATTATCAATCGTTGCAGCTACAGCTATGTTAGCTATCGTTGCTTGTGGTCCTTCAGCTGAAGAAAAAGCTAAAATGGAAGCAAAAAGAGTTCAAGATTCAATCGAAGCATCTACTAGAATGGCTGATTCGTTAGCTGCTTTAGAAGCATCTATGATGCCTGCTGATTCAGCTGCTGTTGATACAGCTGCTGCTTCAACTGAAGCTGCTCACTAATTATTTAGTTTGCAACAATCAAAAAAGCGTTAAACTTTATGTTTAGCGCTTTTTTTTTAATAAATTTTTTATTGTACTGGCTGATAATGAAGAGGTGAACAGAAATTTATAGAGTACTACCATAATTTTCTCAAACATTTTTTGTATTAAATACAGAAAACCTTACTTTCGCAGTCCTAAAATTTTAAAGGTAATGGCACAACCAACATATAACCCTTCAAATACCAAAAGAAGAAACAAGCACGGATTCCGTTCAAGAATGGAAAGTGCATCAGGAAGAAAAGTAATTGCTGCTCGCAGAGCGCATGGTAGAAAAAAACTTACCGTATCTGACGAGAAACGTCATAAAAAATAATAAATCGTTGATTTAGTAGTGCCTTGCTGCATACACTTTCATTTTGTTAGTGTGCATCATAGTTTGTATTTCAACGTTAAGTTGGAATTATTTTTATGAATTATACATTCCGAAAATCAGAGCGACTTTCAAGCCAAAAATTAATAACTGCCCTTTTCCAAAAGGGCATTTTTAGTTTATACTCAGCTCCATTGCGTTTTTCTTTTGTGACAGTAGCAGAGCAAGAGGCATCGTGTCAGGTATTGATAATTGTATCAAAAAGGAATTTTAAAACAGCTATTAACCGCAATCGTATCAAAAGGCAATTGCGTGAACTTTATCGTTTGCACAAACAACCTTTATTGGAAAAACTGGCTAGCCAGGACAAGCAAATAGCCTTAATGATAAGCTATACAGGCAGTCCTGAAATGGATTTCAATCTTTTGAAACCTAAATTTATTGAGGCATTAAAGAAAATAGCTGATGCGGTTTAAAAGCTTGGTTCAGTTTCCTTTCATCCTCATGATTAGGATATACAAATACTTATTGTCGCCCCTTCTGCCGAATGCTTGCCGTTACAACCCCACTTGCAGTCAATATGCCGAAGAAGCCATTAAGAAATACGGTATTTTCAAAGGAATTTTTTTAGGTGCGAAAAGAATTGCCCGCTGTCACCCTTGGGGTGGACATGGCTACGACCCCTTGCCATAGCGATTTACAAAATATTGTTTCTAAATTGATTTACGGTTACAAAAGACATTATGCATGAGGTGGAATTTTGCGCATCACCCACTCAGGTGTATGAGGCATTGATGAATGCCGACATGCGGAGGAAAATTAAAAGATTGATATGAAGACTGTTGGAATCCTATATGGTAGTATTTTGCCGATTAACCTTTTTTAGCAATCAAATAAATATCCCAAGTTGCATCCAAATTATCTTGAGTTAGGAAGAAATCTTGTGTGCTGATTGCAAGGGTATCGTTATTTTGCTCTTTCAAGTCCTTGCGCATCATTGAGGTTAGCATATTGTATGGTTTAACCAACCAAGATGCAGGCACCATTTTATGCAAACCCAGAGGGTCTAACATTAATATTTTCTTTGCCCATTTAGCATTATCGGCATAGTATGTATTCACTTTGTCGTTTCCTTGAAGGCCCTTAAGTTCAATGTTTTCAAATACTTTAGAGGCTTCAGCTTTCATTTCATCAAAAGTGTATTCGTGCACATGGAAAGGATTACGTGCAATACTCATTTTGATATTAGGTGTGGTACAAAGAAAAATACCACCTGGCTTTAATACGCGTTTTACATCTTGCATAAAAGCCAAACGTGGTTCTATATGTTCAATAAATTGAAAAGCGGTAAGAACATCTACACTCTCGTCTTCCAATGGAATAGGAGGCACCTTTCCTGCTTTGAAACTCAAATTTGTTTTGGCTGCATGCTTTTGTCTTGCGTCTGCTATGGTCACTTCGCTATAGTCAACTCCAATGGTACTTTGAGTGAAGTCGGCTAAGTATTGTGTGCCATATCCATCTGCACAACCCACATCAGCTGTTTGTTTACCTTTTACATAATCGCGTGCAAATTCATAAGCATAAAAGCAACGTTTTACGGTTACATTGTTGCTATCTTCAAAACTAGGTCTTTCTCTGTCAAACATATTATAGGCTACAATGTTACTAAATATCAAATGATTTAGCTTGACTGCGTATCAATTTTTTGCCAAAAATAAGCAATTGTTTAACTTTGGCTATTAAACCAACAAATATTATGAATTACAAAGCCCTACTCGACTTTCTTAAAAGGTTGGAAAAGAATAATAACAAAGAATGGTTTGACGCCAATAGAAAGGAATACGAAACGCTTAGGAAGGAATGGATTGAATGTAT
>CANHJJ010000205.1 GCA_947460565.1 Bacteroidota bacterium | reverse complement strand
GATTTAGCTGAACAAATATTTAAAAGAGCACAATTAAAATTAAAGGAAGGTGTTGGATCAAGTACCGAATTATTAATGGCTGAAACTGAATTGAAAAACGCACAAACTAATTATTTGACTACATTATACGATTTAATGGTCGCACAGGTAAACGTTAAAAAATCAATTGGATACTAATTAAAATATTAAAATAACAAATAATGAAAACAATAAAAACAATCATTTTAAGCTTTGCTGCGCTGGGAATTATCGCATCATGCGGTGGAAGCGCAAATAGCGTTGAAGCAAAACTAGCCAAGCTAGAAAAACTAAAATCTGAACAAGCCGCTTTAACTACTCAAATTAAAACTCTAGAAGATGAAATAAAATCAAGCGGAGCCAAAATTGAAATATCTGAAAAGGTGGTAAATGTGGCCGTTACTGCCATAGAAACGAGTAGTTTTAAGCATTATATTGATGTGCAAGGTAGAGTGGATGGAGATGAAAATACAACCATAAGTGCAAAAGTTCCAGGATTGGTTTTAAATGTGATTGCTAAACCAGGTACAGTTGTAAAAGCCGGACAAGTTTTGGCTGAATTAGATGGAAGTGCGTTAAGAAAACAAATCCAATCATTGGAAACTAACCTTGCATTATTAACAGATTTATACAACAAGCAAAAAGCTTTATGGGATAAACAAATCGGTTCTGAAATACAGTTTAAACAAGCTAAAGCTAACAAAGAATCTTTGGAGCAACAAGTTTCAGCTATGCGCGAACAATTGGGCATGTATGAAATTACATCACCCGTTAACGGAACCATTGATGTTGTAAATTTGAAAATTGGTCAAACTGCTGCACCTGGAATGCCTTACTTTTCTATAGTTAACTTCAATAAATTGAAAGTGAAAGCAGATGTGGCAGAAACATATGCAAGTAAGATTAGAGAAGGAAATGAAGCATTAATTCAGTTTCCTGATATTAATAAATCTATTCAAGCAAAGGTTACTTATAGTGGAAAAGGCATTAGTACCTTAAATAGAACTTTTGGTGTTGAAATGGCTTTACCAAGTGATAACAGCTATTTGCCAAACATGATTGCGGTTGTAAAAATTGTAGATTATTCAGCAGACAATGTGATAGTCATTCCAGTTAATTGTATTCAATCAAATCAAGATGGCTCAAATGTATTTGTTGCACTTACCGAAAATGGAAAAACTATTGCTAAAAAACGTTTGGTTGTATTAGGCAATACCTACAATGATAAAGCTGAAATTAATTCTGGTCTAGTAAAAGGAGATAAGTTAATTACTGAAGGTTATTCTGACTTGAATGATGGAGAGCTTATTAAATTTTAATGGTTAGTTTATCTATAAATTAAATCACTTATATAAAACAGCTGAAGGCTAATAAACTCAAGCCAAAACCAAAAATATGTTAGATAAAATAAAAGAATTTAAGCCCTCTACATGGGCTATAAATAATAAAACAAGTATCTATATTATGACAATCATTATCACCCTAGCGGGATTAATGAGTTATAATGGATTGCCTAAAGAACAGTTTCCCGAGGTAGTGTTTCCACAAATTATTGTGAGTACAGTTCAGGCTGGTACTTCTCCAAAAGATATGGAGAACATTGTAACCAAGCACATCGAAAAAAGTGTTAAATCTATTTCAGGTGTTAAAAAGGTAACAAGTAATACCATACAAAATGTGAGTTTGGTTACGGTTGAATTCAACACAGATGTTGAAATACCTGTAGCCAAACAAAGGGTAAAAGATCAGGTTGATAAAGTTAGAAAAGATTTACCTCAAGTATTGACAAGTGAACCTTCAGTTATTGAAATTGACGTGTCACAAATGCCTATTATGTATGTGCACTTATCAGGTGATTATCCATTAGATAAATTGAAAACATTTGCGGAAGATTTACAAGATAAAATTGAAGGACTAAATGAAATAACAAGAGCTGATATTGTTGGTGCACTTGATAGAGAGGTTCAAATTAATCTAGATATGTACAAGCTGCAAATTGCTGATGTGGCCATGTATGATGTGATGCAGGCTATCGGTAATGAAAACGTTACTATTAGCGGTGGCTCAGTGAAAATGGATGGATTGCTCAGAGAGATTAATGTGGTTAGTCAATATGCAGATGCTAAGAGAATAGGTGATTTAGCCATTCGTTCTGCAAGTGGCGCTATTGTATATCTAAGAGATATTGCTGAAGTAAAAGATGGTTTTAAAGAACAAGAAAGTTTTGCTCGTTTAGAACATAAGAATGTTATTACCTTAAACATTGTAAAAAAGAGCGGTCAAAATTTAATTGATGCAAGTGATAAGATACGAAAGTTATGTGATGAAATGAAGGAAACAAGATTTCCTGATGGGTTAAAAATTACTGTAACAGGCGATCAATCTGATAAAACCCGTGTAACCCTTCACGATTTGATTAATACGATTGTAATCGGTTTTATTTTGGTAACATTAATATTAATGTTCTTTATGGGTGCTACAAATGCCTTATTTGTGGCGATGTCTGTACCACTATCAATGGCTGTTGCATTTTTGTTTTTACCCGCGATAGGTTTCACATTAAACATGATTGTATTGTTTGCCTTTTTACTCGCATTAGGTATTGTAGTGGATGATGCCATTGTGGTAATCGAGAACACACATCGAATTTTTGATAATGGTAAAGTTCCAATAAAGAAAGCAGCAAAACTTGCAGCAGGCGAAGTATTCCTCCCAGTTCTTTCAGGTACATTAACAACTTTAGCCCCTTTTATACCATTGGCTTTCTGGCAAGGTGTAATCGGTAAATTTATGTTCTTTTTACCAGTAACATTAATCATTACATTGTTAGCTTCATTGGTGGTAGCATATATTATCAATCCTGTGTTTGCAGTTGGATTTATGAAAACGCATGAAGAGGAAGAAGCAGAGCGTAAGAATACAAAAGGTTTTAAAATAACTTCAGTTGTATTCGCAGTGATTGCTATTTTATCTTATCTGGGTGGCGGTTTAGGTTTGGGTAATTTTACTGTTGTCATTTACATATTGTATTGCTTGAATAGATTTGTGTTATACAAAGCCATTGGTAATTTCCAAAATAAAATTTGGCCATCATTCCAAGAGAGGTATCGAAAAATAATAACTTGGTGTCTATTAGGTAAAAGACCTATTTTTATTTTATTAAGCACTATTGGATTGCTATTTTTCAGTTTCTTTTTAGTGTCAATTCGCTCACCTAAAATTGTATTCTTCCCTCAAGCTTCACCAAATTTTGTATATACTTATATTCAAATGCCTATAGGCACAGATCAAGTAAAAACGGATTCAATTACCAAATTGGTTGAAGAAAGAATTTACAAAGAAATTGGAGACAGTAATAAAATTGTAGAATCTGTAATATCAAATGTAGCAATTGGTGCAGGCGACCCAAGTCAATTTGAGGCTGGTGCGCAATCTCACTTGGGTAAAGTTACTGTTGCTTTTGTAGAGTTTGGAAAACGACATGGAGAAGAAACCTTGTTTTATTTAGATAGAATAAGAAATGTAGTTAAGGATATTCCGGGTGCACAAATCACTGTTGAACAAGAGAAGGGTGGCCCACCTACAGGTAAGCCTGTAAATATTGAAATTATTGGTGATGAGTTTGATGAGCTGACAACTGTTTCAAAAGAATTAAAACGATATCTTGATTCTTTACAGATTCCAGGAATCGAAGAATTGAAATCCGATCTTGTAACTAATAAGCCTGAAATATTAATTGAGGTTGACAGAGAAAGAGCAAACCGTGAAGGAATAACTTCATCTCAAATTGGTCAAGCCTTACGTGGAGCTATTTTTGGTATTGAGGTTTCGAAATTCAAAGATGCAAACGATGATTATCCAATTCAAGTTAGATACAATGTGAATCAACGTAACAATATTGATGCATTGATGAATTTGAAAATAACATACAGAGATATGAATATGGGCGGGCAATTACGTTCTGTTCCATTGTCATCAGTAGCTAAACTCAAATACAGCCAAACATATGGTGGTATTAAACGTAAAAATCAAAAGCGTATGGTGACCCTAGGTTCAAACGTTTTAGTGGGATATAATGCAAATGAAGTGGTGGCTCAAGTTAAAAAAGCGGTAGCTAAGTTTGACCTCCCAAAATCAGTTATGGTTGATATGACTGGAGAGCAAGAGCAGCAAGCAGAAACAGGTGCATTCTTAGGAAGAGCGATGCTAATTTCACTAGGACTTATATTTTTAATTTTAGTTACTCAGTTTAACTCGTTGTCTAAACCATTGATTATTTTGAGTGAAATTATTTTTAGTATCATTGGTGTGTTGTTAGGCTTTTCAATTTTCAAAATGGATATGTCTATCTTAATGACAGGAATAGGTATTGTGGCTTTGGCTGGTATTGTAGTGAGAAACGGAATTTTATTAGTTGAGTTTACAGATATATTAATAGATAATGGAATGGAATTGAAAGAAGCCATTATTGAAGCAGGTCGAACACGTATGACACCTGTTATATTAACTGCCTCTGCTACCATTTTAGGTTTAGTCCCTTTGGCTGTGGGCTTGAATATCG
>CANHJJ010000204.1 GCA_947460565.1 Bacteroidota bacterium | reverse complement strand
CTATCCTTCCGATACATCGGAAGAGCTAATCCCCCAATAATATTTTGTCACCGACCATCTTCCCGATTCAAATGCATCGGGACGCTCTAGCCTTCCGAAACATCGGAAGAGCTAATCCCCCAATAATATTTTGTTACCGACCACCTTCCCGATGCAAAGGCATCGGGACGTTCTAGCCTTCCGATACATCGGAAGAGCTAATCCCCCAATAATATTTTGATACCGACCACCATCCCGATGCAAAGGCATCGGGACGCTCTAGCCTTCCGATAGATCGGAAGAGCTAATCCCCCAATAATATTTTGTCACTGACCACCTTCCCGATGCAAAGGCATCGGGACGCTCTAGCCTTCCAATACATCGGAAGAGCTAATCCCCCAATAAATCGAGTGCGAATATAATTTTTTTCAAATACCTGTCAATTTTTTATTCATCTACTACTTATTAACTCAAGTTTTTCAACCAACTGTGAATTTGTTTTGAACCTGCCGAAATATTATAAGTTACTTTGCGTTTGTAATTTAGCTGATGAAGAAACTGTTCAAAATACTATCTATTTTTATCCTAATTGTGATCCTTTTGTTTGTAGGACTATTTACATATATGTATGTAAATCAAGATGCTATCAAACAATATGCCTTAAGGCAGTTGAATGCCCAACTAAAAAGTGAGATAAGCGCTAGCCAAATTGATATTACTGTTTTCTCTATTTTCCCCAATGTGGGCCTCGACCTTAAGGATTTTAGATTAAGCGAGCCTTATCACTCAGAAAAAAATTTACTCAGGGCTAGTCATCTGTATTTGGGATTTAATATTCAGAATATTTTGAGCAAAAACTACAAAATAAATATGCTCAGTATTGATAGTGGCTTTTGTCACTTATCTATCGATAAAAAAGGAAAAAGCAATTTTGATATTTTATTAGAAACTAAAGATACGGACAAGTCAGAACCTTTTTGGATTGAGATGGAGCAAGTGAAATTGAATAATGTATTTTTTATCTTCAATAATGAACAAAGCAAAATGCACTATCGATTGAATATTGAAAATACAACCCTATCTGGGAAGTTTGTAGATAAGGTTTTCGATCTAACTTGCTCTGCCAATGCCTTTGTGCAAGATATCACCGCTAATAAGTTAGCAATCGTTAAAGACAAAAAATTGAGTATTGAAACGGTATTAAATATCAATAGTCAAAAGAATTTGTATACCATTAAACAATGTGATTTGGCCATTGAAGATTTGAAATTAGCCTTGGTTGGAGATGTGAATAGCAGCAAAAATACAAGTGATATTAATCTGAAGTTTAAAGCAAAGGAGATATCGATTGCTAGTTTACTTTCCATCATGCCAATAACATTACCCGAAAAAGTAAAGCAATACAAAAGCCAAGGCGATGTGTATTTCTCAGGCTCGGTAACAGGAGAAGTAACCGACAAAAAATCCCCAAGTATTCAAGTTGATTTTGGTATTAAAAATGGTTCATTGCAAGCAGATAACAATATTGAATTGAAGAACATATCACTTAAAGGTTGGTTTAATAATGGGTATGCCCATAATATGGTTAGTTCTGAGCTTATATTGGATAACATTAAAGCGAATTTGGGCTCAGGTAGTCTGAGTGGTCTTTTTAAATTGAACAACTTCGAGAGCAAGAATTTTTCAAGCAATTTGCAATCGCAGTTTGAAATTAGCGATTTCTTGAAAATCTTTCCAATTGCTACCATTCAATCTGCGAGTGGCAATATGAAAGTAGATTTGCAATTAAGCGGCAGCTTATCAAATACAAATTCTGTGCTTCATAATCCAGCTAATTCAGGTTCTTTGTCGCTTGAATTTCCTAGTTTAAAACTAAAGCAAGCTGATAAGGAAATACATAACCTAAAAGCCGAATTAAGTTTGCAACAAGGCGACCTTAAAATCAAGTCATGTAATGCTGAAATTGAGCAGTCTGATGTTAAAATATCTGGAAGTATTGATAATGCTTTGGCTTATATGATAGATGATAAAGCACAGCTAAATGCGAATATTAACTATGCTTCAGATTTTGTGGATGTGCAACACTTATACATCCCTCAAAAAGGGAATGAAGAAAATGACAAAGCTACTGATAAGGGTTTTAGTTTGCCAGATAGAATTAATTTGACTTTAAATGCTACTATCAAAAAGTTGGTGTATTTTGATTTTACAGCAAATCATGTGATTTCGAACATGAAAATGGAGGGCAAGAAAATAAACTTTGAACAGTTGTCTTTTGGGGCGATGGGAGGAAGTATTAAACTTAATGGAACGGTGAACAATGCAAGCAATGGAGATTTTTTTGTGAGCACTTCTTCTATTTTGTCGAATATTGATATTGCAGAAATGTTTAGGCAAATGAATAATTTTGATCAAGCCAATATCATTGACAAAAATCTGAAGGGGAAATTATCGGGGAGTGTCGATTTTGCAGGTGTATGGAAGAATGATTTGAGCTGTTTAATGGATAAGTTATATTTGTATGCAGATGTGAAAGTTAACAATGGAGAATTAATCAATTATAAGCCATTACAATCATTGAGTAAATACATCAGCTTGGATGATTTAAGAAACATCAAGTTTGCTAGTCTTTCTAATGTGATTGAGATTAAAAATAAGAACATTCTTATTTCTCAAATGGAAATTAAGAACAACGCGTTAAATGTTTCTCTAAGTGGCAAGCAAAGTTTTGATAATATGCTTGACTATAAATTGAAATTAAGTCTGTCTGAATTGCTAAAGAAAAAGCGCAAGCCTAAAGAAAATGAATTTGGTGAAGAAGATGAAAAGACTGGGGGTTTGAATTTATTTGTTAGTATTTCAGGTCCAATTAATAATCTTAAATTCTCGTATGATAAAATAGGAGTGAAGAACAAAATCAAACAAGATATCAAGATTGAAAAGGAGAATATCAAGGAGATATTTAAGAAGGAACTTGGCGTTGATAAGCCCAATGAGTTAAAACAAAAAGAAAAGAAAAAAGATGATGAAGAAATGGAATTTGAAAACAACTAAGCCTTTTGTGGTCCTTTTGTTGTCTGTGGTATGCAGCAATCATTTATTGGCACAAAGTAAAACTAAGTTAAGTATAGGGGCATCAATCAGCCCAACAATAACGGGCAGTTTGAATACTTCCTCTTCAGATGCCATTGTTTCTAACACGGGTCAAAACTATACCAAATATAATGATTCAATCTCAAACAAAGAGACCTACCGAGTAAGCTATGGTGCAAGTGTTTGGATAATATATGCAATAAGCAAGAATATTGACTTGCAAACTGGATTAACGTATCTGGATGTAGGATTTCAAAGGCAATTATCGAATTTGAAATATTTAGATAGAACCTATCCTGGGATTGGTACCGGTGAATATTCAGGTATCGTGATTGATAAATCAAATGTAAAAAAGAGTATTGACCTGAATTATCGATATCAGTATCTACAAATACCTATACTAGCCAATTTTGATTTAAAACATACAAGGGATTTCAAATTTGAGTTTGATATGAATGCTGGAATTGGACTGAATTTTTTGTTAAACCATGAGTTGCAAGCCAAGATGGTTGATTCTTATAAAATAGAAGGTAAAGGCGAATACAACTTTGATTCGACAGGCTATTCACCTCGCAAATTTGCTTTGAATGTAATGGTGGGTGGCACTATGAAGTACAGATACGAAAAGAATATTTATCTTTTTGCCCAACCTATTATTGGTTTTTATCCATTGTCGGTAAGTGCTGGTGAGATCAGCTCATATCCTTATTACTTCTCGCTTAATTTAGGTTTGATATATTCTTTGAAAAATTAATTATGTCGAACATTGATAGGTTTAACATTCGTGTGTATGGCATTTTAATAAATCCTAATGATGAGGTGTTGCTTATACATGAACGTATGGGTGATTTTGAATTTACTAAGTTCCCAGGAGGTGGCATGGAGTTTGGCGAAGGAACCCGAGATTGTTTGAAGAGAGAGTTTATGGAAGAAGCACAGTTGGATGTAGAAATAGTAGAACATATCTATACCACCGATTTTTACCAGCAGAGTGCATTTAGAAAAACGGACCAATTAATTTCCATTTATTATAAAGTAAAGCCAAAGGATTTTCCAATACAAATTAATTTAGCAGAATTTGAGGTAATAGAACATGGCAAGCCCGAATATTTGAGGTTCTTTTGGGTGAAAAGAAGTGATTTGAAACCCGAAATGCTAACCTTTCCTATTGACAAGAAAGTGTGCGAAATGATTAGCTAATATGTCTGCAATAGCATAAAACATAATTGTCAATACTATCAATTTGCAATTCTAATTGATGTTCTTCTTCTTCTTTAAGTACGAGCCCTTTGATGTTTTTTTGATTTATTTGAAAAGCTTCAACATTCATATGCTTTTTAAAATCCAATTCCTTTTTACCATAAATTTTGTACATCGTTTCCTTAGCTGACCAGATGATGGTTTGGAATTGGTTCAAATCTTCTGGAGATACTTTTGAGATATAGGTTTGCTCTTCCTCATTTATAAACTTATGAGCCACCCTGCCTATGCGCGTGTCTATTCTCTCTAAATCCAAACCCACTTCATGG
>CANHJJ010000203.1 GCA_947460565.1 Bacteroidota bacterium | reverse complement strand
TATGGTTTAAATTTTCCTAGTATGAGTCTAGGAATAGAAAAAACAATAAATACCTATAAAAACACTCAAAAGATAATAGATGAAAAGTCAAATTGGCGTTTGGACTTAGCTTTATTTGCTAGTAACAAAAGCAGCACACTAAGCCTGAATGATAGATTTTGGGTATATGGATTAGGTTTGAATCTGAGTAGAAAAGTAAATTTACTACATGCCTATACGGTTGGTGCTGAATTAATGGCTGACGAATCTGTTCGGTTTTTATACCAAATGGAGTTACGAAAAGGAAGAAGTTATTATAGAGTTGGAACAACTTTCGGACACGAATTATTATTGGGTAATAAGTTCGTTTTTAGTCAACAAATTGGAGTTTATTTATTCAATCAAACCCCTTATATTTCCTCGATATATCACCGTTGGGGGATTAATTATAAATTCACTGAAAATATAATGATTGGATCTAATCTTTTAGCGGATTTACAAAAAGCCAACTTTCTGGATTTGAGAATGACTTATAGTATTATCAAAAAATAGTATTTGAGGAAATATTTAAAAAAAATCTTTTAAGAGTGCAACCAATTTTTTATAATTGTTTACTTCCTATTAAATAAATATTATTTTATTAAAAATTATTTTAGATTGGTGCCGGAATTTTAATGCCAATGCAAATAATAATAGTTGATGATGTTCATCCGATTTTGACAAATGGTTTAAGAGAAGATAACTTCATAGTTGATTATTTGCCTAATGCGAGTGAGAATGAAATACTTTCTGTTATTCAAAATTATGATGGCATAGTGGTAAGAAGTAAATTGCAGTTGGATGACAAGGTATTATCTAAAGCATCAAAACTAAAATGGATTGCTAGGGCAGGAAGTGGGATGGATAATGTGGATGTTGCATTTGCTCTTAAAAATAATATGATATGTTTGAACGCTGCTGAGGCTAATGCAGATGCAGTTGGTGAGCATGCGGTAGGCATGTTGCTAACTTTAATGCACAAACTAAATCAAGCGGATGCTCAGGTGAGAGCTAGTATTTGGGACAGAGAAGGTAATAGAGGAGTTGAAATAAGTAACAAAACCATTGGTATTGTGGGTTTTGGGCATACAGGAAAATCCGTAGCAAAGAAACTAAGTGGTTTTGGTTGTAAAATTTTGGTCTATGATAAGTACCTTGAAAATTATGGAACAAGCTATGCCAAGCAAAGTGAAATGGACCAAATTTTTGAGGAATGTGATGTCGTAACTTTTCATGTTCCCTTAACCAAGGAAACTAAATGGATGGTGGATGAAATTTACCTAAATCAATTCAAAAAGTCGATTTATTTGATGAATTTAAGTAGAGGGAGTGTTTTGAAGACAAAAGATTTGATGACGTGTATGGAAAGTGGAAAAGTTTTGGGAGCTGCCCTAGACGTATTAGAAAATGAAAAAATTGGAAAATTAACTGAAGAAGAAAAAGAGTGGTTTGAATATTTAATTCATTCAAAGCGAACACTTTTAGCCCCACATGTGGGGGGATGGAGTAAAGAAAGCTACCAAAAAATTTCTGAAGTGTTATTATTGAAAATAAAGGAATTAAAGAGCAAAATATAAATTACTTAAAAGGCAAATAGAGATGATAGTTGATAAATTAAATTAATCTGCTTTTATTTACCACCTTTTAGTAAGCGTAATAAACTAATAAATCTGTAAATGATGAAAAAAATATACATCCTACTCATTACATTATTTGCCATCCACTCTGCGGCACAAGCACAGTCAGGTTTTGGCGAAATCCGTGGTAAAGTAATTGATGGTAAAACAAAAAAACCAATGGACTTTGTTACGGTAGTGGCTTATTTGAACGGAATACAAAAAGCCGTTACCCAAACAGACGATGATGGCGAATATGGTTTTAAAACCCTTCAAGTTGGTGAATACAGTATTTTAACAAATTTCTCTGGATATCCTAAAAAGACAACTACGGGAATTGATGTGAATCCTGATGGTATAACGTTTGTAAATGTTACAATGGATCAAGATATAACCTTAGAAGAAATTGTGATTAAGGACAAACCCGCTTTGATTAGAAAAGATGGTGTGAGTGGTGCTCAATTTAATGCAGCTAAGATTATGGCTTTGCCGCAACGTAACGTAAATGCAGTTGCTAATCTAACAGCTGGTGTTGAAAGTCGTGGCGGTGCTACCCCAAATATACGTGGTGGCCGTTCTGAAAATACGGCCTATTACATTGATGGTATTCGTGTACAAGGTGGATCTAGCACAGGTATCGCTTCAAATGCTATTGACCAAATCCAAGTTATTACGGGTGGTACTCCTGCTCAATATGGCGACTTTATCGGAGGTGCTATTTCAATCACTACAAAAGCACCAACCAAAAGATTCATACGCTCATTAGAATATAGTACTTCATCTCCTTTTACTGGTTATTTGGATAATTCACATTTTAATCAATTAGAGGGCGTATTATCGGGCCCACTTAAAATAATAAACAAAGGTAAAGGTGATAAAGAAAGAGTATTGATAGGATTTTTAATTTCTACCAATATCAATTACCAAAGAGATGGTCGCTTACCTTCAACAGATATTTATAAAGTAAATGATACCAAATTAGCTGAATTGCAAGCACGTCCTTTGACCTTGGCTTCAAATGGTTCTTTGGTTTATTCTTCTGAATTTCTTCGCAAATCAGATTTGGAAAAAGTTGATTACCGACAAAATGTTCCGCAATATGCTATCAACTTGCAAGGAAATTTCAACTTTCAACCTGCTGATAACATTAATATTCGTTTAGGATATCAAGGTAATTATTTTAATGGACGCGACTATAGCTACTACAGTTCTCTTATGAACGCGTCTAACAATCCATTGAGAAACGATTATACGGTAAGAGCTTATTTACAATTCACTCAAACTTTCAACAAAAAGAAAGATGAAGAGAAGGATAAAAAAGAAGTTAAAGGTGGAATAACAGATGCTTTTTATACTGTTAGGGTTTCCTATGAAAACAGATTCGTTGAAGTGATGGATGCAACTCACCAAAAGAATTTCTTTGATTATGGTTATATCGGTCAATTTAAAACATTTAAAGCACCTGCTTTTGAGAGAATTAGTAAGGCTTTCGGACAAGCACCTGATACATTTAAAGTTAACGGTAACGACTATTACCTAACTAGCTATTGGAAACAAAACTCATTCAGAGACACTGCTTACAGATTTGTTGCTGGTGATGCAAACCCAATTTTAGCTAATTATACAAAAACGGTGTATGACTTATTAGGAAACAGCAATATCCGCACAGTGGATGACTTATTGAGTTCCCGCGGTTTAACTAATGGAAGTCAGCCTGATGGTATTTATTCATTCATGTGGGGAAATGTAGGCGCAAATCAAGCCTCTTACTCTAAATTAAATAATGAAACCTACTCAGCTTATATTATGAGTGAGGCTAGTATTGCTCCTAAAAGCAACCCTAAAGCTAAACATGATTTACAGTTTGGTATCAATATCGAGCAACAATATAATAGATCATATGGCTTAGCAGCTATAGGATTGTGGACTGCTATGAGACAGTTAGCCAACGAGAAATTCCCTGGTGAAGGTAACCTAGACCCTGCTACTGCTAAACTAAAATTTGATGCCAACGGAGTTTTTCAAGATACTGTAACCTTTGATAGAGCAGTTGCCGACAGTTTAACCAATCAGTTTGGTGAAAACTTAAGAAATAAATTGCGTGATATGGGTGCCACTGATATTTCTGGAAGACCTATTGATAGCAAATCTTATATTGATGTTAATTCATACAATCCTAATACCTTCTCATTAGATATGTTCAGTGCAAATGACTTATTAAGAAATGGTGTGGGTTCATTAGTTAGTTATAATGGATATGACTATTTAGGAAATAGAGTGGGTGGTCAACCAGGCATCAAAGATTGGATTAAAAACAGAGCATTACCAGCATATCAGCCAACATACGCTGCAGCTTGGTTCCAAGATAAATTTGTATTTAAAGATTTAATTTTACGTTTAGGTGTGCGTGTTGAAAGATTTGATGCAAATCAACCTGTGTTAAAAGATCCATTTTCATTGGTTCCTATTTATACCGCTGGAGATGTTAAAAATGGTAATATAAAAGGATTAGCAAGTCAAATACCAAGTACCATTGGTGATGGATATGCGGTATATGTTGACAGAGCAGGTGTAGACCAAGCCCTATCAAATAACAACATTAATATAACTGGTTTTAGAAGTGGCGATAAGTGGTATGATAAAAATGGTAATTATGTATCAGACCCAAATACTTTGAATAAAAACTATCAAACCTTAAATGGACAAAATGCTCCATTGTTGGTTGATCCAACCAAACCTGAAACACCAACTGAAAACTCATTTAAAGATTATGTTCCGGATGTAAAAGTTTCTCCTCGCGTTTGGTTCTCGTTCCCTATTTCAACAACATCGCAGTTCTTCGGTACTTACGATATCTTAACGCAAAGACCTGCAGCTGCTGGATTTAGTCCAAACAACGCACAATTTGATGATTATTTCTTCTTACAATATAGAAGAGGTGGAGCTATCAATAATCCTGATTTGAAATTTACACAAGTAAC
>CANHJJ010000202.1 GCA_947460565.1 Bacteroidota bacterium | reverse complement strand
ATTTGTTTGGTTTCTTATCAGTGTTTAATACTGATGCTGTTAAAAATATAGAGGTGATTAAAGGAGGAATGCCTGCTAATTATGGAGGTAGGTTATCTTCTATATTAAATGTGAATTTGCGAGAAGGTAATAATCAAAAGTATGTTGTGAATGGTGGCGTAGGATTAATTGCTTCAAGGTTATCGGCTGAGGGTCCTATACAGAAAGGAAGAAGCAGTTTTTTGGTGGCCGCTCGCAGAACTTATGCAGATGTTTTAGTAAGACCATTTTTACCCGGAAATTTGATTGACAATAGCTACCACTTCTATGATATCAATTTAAAGATGAATTTTAACTTAGGTCAAAAGGACAAATTGTTTTTCTCAGGATATTTTGGTCGTGATATTTTGAACTATACGAGCCCAATGAATAAGGCTATTAACTTTAACCTAGGATGGGGTAATTCAACGGCTACCTTACGATGGAATCATGTTTTCAACTCAAGGCTGTTTTGTAATACCAGTGCTATTTATAACCGTTATGATTTGTATAATGATTTTAATTTTGGTTCAACTGGTTTCAATATAAGAAGCGGTATTCAAGATTGGAATGTAAAGAATGATTATACTTGGTTTATAAACGATAAACATCAAGCCAAATTTGGGTTAAATTATACCTTTCACACTTTCACTCCGGGTATCTTAACGGGTCAAGCCGGTAGCATTATTTTAGACCAAGAAATCAGTAAGCAATATGCACATGAGTTGGCGGTTTATGCTATGGATGAATGGCGCATCAACCAAAGATTTACATTGAATGCTGGTTTAAGGGCGGTGTTCTATAACATGGTGGGACCATACACCAAAAAACAGTTCAATGATGACAATCTTCCAACAGGTGTTGAAACCACTTGGAAGACCAATGAAAGCATTGCATTTTACCCAAGGTTGGAACCACGCGCTGCATTAACCTATTTGGTGGATGAGCAGTCATCGGTAAAAGCATCATTTACCCAAACCTATCAATTTATCCATCTTGCGACAACCTCAGGCGCTTCTTTCCCCGTGGATTTATGGGTACCAAGTTCACTTAGGGTTAAACCTCAATTGGCTTATCAATATGCGCTTGGCTATTTTAGAAATTTTGATAATAATAAATGGGAAACTTCAGCTGAGGTGTATTATAAACCCATGTATAACCAAATTGAATTTAAACCATTCTCTCGCTTATTTTTAAACCAAAATTTGGAAGAAGAAATGGTTTTTGGTCAAGGATTAAGTTATGGACTAGAACTTTTTGTGAAGAAGAAAATGGGTAGAACCACAGGCTGGATTGGTTATACATTGAGCAAAACCACTCGGCAATTTGATGAGTTGAATGGAGGGCAAGCCTACTTTTTTAGATATGACAGAACCCATGATATATCGGTAGTTATAAGCCATACATTTAATAAAAAATGGAGTATGAATTTTGTGTTTGTGTATGGTACAGGTAATGCAGTTACTTTGCCTGTTGCTCGCTATCCATTTAGGGTTGGATATAATGTTCAGCAAAATAAACCAGAGCTTACCTTTATTGACGTATATGGTAAGATAAATGACTATAGATTGCCAGCCTATCACCGTGCAGACATTTCTTTTACTTATGTAGCTAAGAAAACAGACAGATGGGAAAGTAATTGGAACTTTAGTATTTACAATATTTACAACCGTGCCAATCCTTATTTTATTTACTTTTTACCTGATATTGATAAGATGGAAGTGAAGGCATATATGGTGTATATATTTCCTATTTTACCTAGTGTAGCATGGAATTTTAGATTTTAGATGAAACGTATTTTCTATATAGTATCCATTCTCATCATCACCTTATCGGCTTGCGAAAAGGAGATAGAGGTTGATTTGCCGCCAAGCACTCCGCAACTCGTAGTAGAGGCAAGTGTGAACACTTATTCGCCATGGCTTAACTATGTGTTTATTTCGAATACCATCGATTATTTTAAACCTGATTTAAGTTTTAATGGGGTTAAAGGTGCCACGGTTTATATCACACCTGGGAAGATTGTCAACAGCGATACATTGTTCGATAAAGCTAATCGTTACACTTTTGCTGATTTGAGCAATCTTAGTAACATCCCAGGTCTTGATAGTATCGGCAAAAGCATCAGTGGCATGTATTTAAATCCGTTATTTAGAGCGATGGCTAATACCAGTTATTTGCTTGAAATAAGCTTATCGGATGGAAGGGTTATTACTGCCCGCACACATATACCTCCCCTTGTACCAATTGATAGCATGAAAGTGAGGTATGATGGTGTAGGTAAAACAGGAAAGCAGAATGCCTATTTGAGTTTTTGGTTTAATGATGGGCCCGAGCAAAATAATTACAGAATGGCTTTGCGCAATAATCCCGATTCGGTCCTTTTTGGTTGGGGCAATGCTGATTCGTACCGAACTTTTGATGATGAATTTGTAAATAATGGTGTGAGACCCTATGAGTTTTTAAGACCCTTTGAAGGAGGAGATACCTTGAATATATATTTTACCTCAATCGGAAGAAAAGAATTTCGTTTTTGGCAAAGTTTCGGACAAGCTGCCAATAATGGAGGTCCCTTTGCCACACCAGGAAACGTTAAGTCAAATATTGATGGTGTGATAGGTTCTTTTACTGGATATGCAGTAGATTTTAAGAGAATTATTTTTGACGAATAGTTTTGGTTTATTGGCCTTAAATTTCATTTTTTATCATACTTGATTGCATTCTTAAAAGATAGTTTCGCTATGCTTCGCACGCTCACTATGACGTGGTGGTTGAACAATCATTTCGCATTTTTGTCATTTCGCACTTCGCCTTTCTTTGTCATTCCGCAATTCGCATTCCCTTCTTCCGTTAATTAAATTTGATTATCAACATTTTTGTTCAGAACTTAAAAAATCTCAGCGGGATAAAGATTTTAATTTCGCTACTATTATTATGGCTAAGAAAGCAAAAGAAAATAAGATATTGTTTGGTGATGTTCATGATTTTGAAGAGAGAGAGCCTGTTGTTGAGAAGCCCATCAAAAAAGACAAGAAATACCTTGCCTTCATTGCAGATGAGCGCTTTCAAAGAGCCATGGGAGTGGTATTCGTTTTGTTTGCCTTGTACTTATTCATCGCTTGTTTGTCTTTTCTTTTTACTTGGCAAGCCGATCAAAGTTTGGTACAAAACTTAAGTTGGTATATGTTTACCCAAATCGACCCTGAAGTAGCCGAGAACGTTTTAGGCAAATTAGGAGCATGGTTGGGTTATGTTTTCGTGTATAGAGGATTCGGGATTTCATCCTTTGCTTTTAGTATCATATTTCTATCATTAGGTATTTATTTGGTGGCCAAACATCAGCCTATACCTATCGTAAAAACACTTCGTTATTCGTTTTTCGGTGTGGTTTGGGTATCGCTTACAATGGGATTTTTGTTAGGAGAAGTAAATCCTGTATTAGGTGGGAGTTTTGGTTATTTTGGATATTTATACTTAAAGGCATTATTAGGTGGCGTTGGAACTGGTCTGCTTTTATTGGCCTATGCCTTGGTGTTTTCGATTGCGGTTTTTAATATCAAGTTGTATCAAGCAAAATCACTTGTTGAAGATATTCCTTTACCTCAAGAAGAAGAGAAGAAAAACAGTATCACACCAAGTTTACCTAAAACAAAGGCCATTGATGAACTTCCGTTGAATGCAGAAGATTTTGTTTTGCAGGTAATTGAAGAGCCTGAACCAGAAGAAATACAAGGCAGCATCACCATTAGTCCTAAAATAGTAGAGCCAGAAGAAGAACCATACCTTGAACCCCTTAATGCAAAAGTAGAAGAAAAGCCAAGTTCACTAAAAACTGAAAGCGGCCTGGTACTTGAGGTGAATGAAGTGCCCGAAGAGGAAGTACCTATCCGCAAAGAGCATTATGGCATTGATGAATTGTATGACCCGACTTTGGATTTTAGCAATTACCAATTCCCTAGCATAGAATTGTTAAACGATTATGGCGAAGCCAAAGGCAAAGTAGAGCAAGATGAATTGAGTGAGAAAACCAAGATGATTGAAGATACCTTGAAGAATTACAGCATCGGTATCAAAAAAATATCTGCTACAGTTGGTCCTACAGTTACCTTGTACGAAATCATCCCTCAAGATGGGGTTCGAATAGCCAAGATAAAAAACCTTGAAGATGATATAGCACTTAGTTTGGCTGCTTTGGGTATTCGTATCATTGCACCTATTCCAGGCCGAGGAACCATAGGTATTGAAGTGCCTAATACGAATCCAGCAATGGTGCCTATGCGAGCTATTTTAAGCTCTGCTAAATTTCAAAATGCTGATATGGATTTACCTATAGGTTTTGGTAAAACCATTTCGAATGAAGTGTTTGTAGCAGACCTAGCTAAGATGCCACACTTGCTGATGGCAGGTGCTACGGGTCAAGGTAAGTCTGTTGGTTTAAATACCATTTTGGTGTCACTGCTTTACAAAAAACATCCTTCTCAAATTAAGTTTGTTTTGGTCGATCCTAAGAAGGTGGAATTGAGCATATACAAAATGATTGAAAGGCATTTCTTGGCCAAAATTCCTGGAGATGCAGATGCCATTATCACTGATACCAAATT
>CANHJJ010000201.1 GCA_947460565.1 Bacteroidota bacterium | reverse complement strand
CCAAGATGACCGGTTAATGTAAGTTTGCCTTTTCCTCTAATCAGGCTACTTTCAACAAAAAGAATTTCACCTCCCACACTTGTCCAGGCTAAACCAGTAACTACACCAGCCACTTCATTACCTTGGTAAATTTCTTTTTCAACTCTTTCAACACCCAAAATGGTCTTGATATCATCAGGACTTAATTTCTTCTTGATTTTTTTCTTGCTTACTTTTTCCTTGGCTATATGTCGGGAAACGCTTGCTATTTGTTTTTCTAAGGCTCTCACTCCGCTTTCACGGGTATAACCTTCAATGATTTTTTCTATGGCTGCATCAGATAAATCAAAATCTTTGTCTGCTAAACCATGGTTTGCTTTTTGTTTCGGAATCAAATATTTTTTAGCTATTTGAACCTTTTCTTCCATGGTATATCCATTGATTTCAATAATCTCCATCCTATCAAGCAAAGCAGGTTGAATGGTATCTAAATTATTGGCAGTGGCGATAAACATCACCCTTGATAAATCATATTCAATTTCTACGTAATTATCATAAAAACTGGCATTTTGTTCAGGATCTAGCACCTCTAACAAAGCACTCGAAGGGTCGCCACGGAAACTCGTTTGTATTTTATCAATCTCGTCTAATACAAAAACAGGATTGTTTGTTTTTACTTTCTTTAAATTTTGGATGATACGACCAGGCATGGCACCAATATAGGTTCTACGGTGGCCTCTAACTTCACTTTCATCATGCAAACCACCTAAGGCTATACGGGCATACTTGCGACCTAATGCTTTTGCTACTGATTTACCCAAACTTGTTTTACCTACGCCCGGAGGGCCATACAAGCAAAGAATAGGGCTTTTCATATCGCCTTTAAGCTTTAACACAGCAAGGTATTCAAGGATACGTTGCTTAATTTTTTCAAGTCCAAAATGGTCTTCATTCAATATGTTTTCAGCTTCGGCTAAGTCGAAATTATCAGTTGTTACATCATTCCAGGGCAAGTCGAGCAATAATTGCATATAGCTTATCTGCATCGAATAATCTGGCGCCATTGGATTAATTCTGCGCAACTTGTCAAGTTCTTTGTTGAAAGATTCTGACACATTTTTATCCCAGTTTTTTGCTTTGGCGGCTAAAGCTAAGTTTTCAATATCGCGCTCGGGAGAGTCGCCTCCCAATTCCTCTTGAATGGCTCTGATTTGCTGCTGAAGAAAGAACTCACGTTGCTGTTTGTCCATGTCTCCACGCACTTTGCTTTGAATTTGATTTTTCAATTCAAGCATTTGCTTTTCTTTGTTCAACTCCTCAATCAACATCATGGCACGCATTTTCAAATCCACAATTTCGAGCATTTGCTGCTTCACCTTGCTTTCAGCATTCATGTTTGACGATACAAAGTTGAGCAAATATTCAGGGCTCTTGATGCTTTTTACTGCACTAATGGCCTCTGAGGGTAAGTAGGGATTTAACTCAATAATTGCTGAAGCGGTGTCTTTGATGGTATCCATCAAAGCGATGGTTTCCTTGTCTTCTGCTGTATTATTGTTTTCAAACTCGTGTATTTTGGCTTTGATATATGGTTCAGTGCTAATTACCTCGCCCAATCTAAATCTGCGTTTTCCTTGAAGAATAGCGGTGGTGCTTCCATCAGGCATTTTAATCATACGAATGATTTTAGCCACCGTACCCACTTTATACATATCAGCCTCTTGAGGATCTTCCACTTGTTGATCCAGTTGAGCCACTGTTCCAATGGTTTTATCGCCTTTATTGGCATCTCTAATCAATCGAATCGATTTATCTCTTCCAACTGTGATAGGTATGACAACACCCGGAAAAAGCACTGTGTTTTTTAGCGGTAATATTGGCAGACTTTCTGGCAAATCTTCCTTATTTATCTCTTCTTCTTGTTCTTCGCTGAGTAGCGAAATAAAATCCGGCTCCCCCGCATCATCATGTAACATAGATGTTATCAAATAATTATCATTTTCCATACGTCCTTTTGCAAATCTAAAGTCTCTTACTAAGTCAATTCAAATGCCAGAAGCACTTGTACCGAACATTTGAAAGCGTTTTTTCAAATAAAGCAAAAATTAGGCGGATAATTTTGTAAAGAAATGGGGGAGGGATTAATTAAACACTCCTATTTAGTTATTAATAATTCTTAAAAAGTATGATGTTAGGTAATATTTTAATCTCATGAAAACAATTGATCAAGGGTTTTTATGGCTATAAACATTTTCCCACTATCTGGTAATTTTATGAAATCGTATTTTTTATAAAACATCTCGGCATCATGGTCAATTGGGTCAACAGCCACAGCAAAAGAGCCAATTTCTTTTGAAAGGTCATGACTTCTTTTTAAAGCATCTATTAGCAATATTTTGCCTATGCCTTTACCTTGTTGTTCTTTATTTATTGCTAACCTTCCTAGCAGGGTGGTTGGTATTGATTTATATGACTTAGGTAATTTCTTTTGAATGTCTTCTGTAAAGCTATTTAGTGAAATGCTATTATTTGAGAGTGTATAATATCCTAATATTTGATTTGTAGAACTTTCATTTAGGACAAAACAAGCAGATAGCTTTCTTTTCATGTCTTGTCCGGCTTGATATTTCAAGTAATTGTTTAATTGGTCATTTCCACAATCAAATTCATCTCTTTTGTGCTTTTTGTCCAATATTTCAATCTTCATGCTAATGAGATTTTGAAGTGAAATCTTCGTAATCTTTCAATGCACTTTTGAGTCTTGCTGAAGGTTTTTTAGCTTTAGTGATAGCATTAAAAAAAATCTCCGCATCATTTTCAGAAGCAATGATTTGTTCATTATCTTGAATAATTTTCTTTGCTTTTTCTTGCACAGTTAGAATGATGAAATCTGTTAGATTTCTGTACCCACCTAAAAGTGCGGCCTTCTCAAACAATAGCTTTTGTTCCTTTGGAAGTCTGGCATCAAATCGGGTTAAATCTTTTATGGCAATGCTCATAAATTAAAATGTTTAAACAAATGTACGGAAAAAATACGTACACTGTCAAGATATGTTTTAAAATTATGAAATAAACAAAAATCTAACTAATCTCTATCATACAAATCCCTTATAGCCACTGATGCCACCGTGCAGCCAAATACGGTAGGCATATAGCTTATGGTGCCAACCACTGATTTCTTTTTGGTATCATTGGGGGTTCTTACCACTTGGTATTGTGGCTTGGCTTCCTCGGGTGAGAAAACCACTTTCAAGCCTTTATAAATGCCCAATCGGTGCAAGTATTTACGTACATATTTAGCCAAATGACAATTGTAACTTTCGCTAATATCTGCTACGCGTAATTGCGTTGGATCCACCTTAGAACCTGCGCCCATTGAGCTAATGATGGGTACATTTCTATCCATACAAGCTTTTATGAAATATACCTTTGGAGATAAAGTATCAATGCAATCAAGGGCGTAATCAAAATTGCCTTCTTCTACAATCTTTTCAGTCATGTTGTCCTTGATATAGATAGGCAAAACAGTTAAATCTAAGTCGGGATTTATGTCTAATAATCTTTGGCCTAAAACCTCAGCTTTTATTTTTTGCTCTGTACTGCTTAGTGCTGCCAATTGACGGTTTCTGTTGGTTGGGTCAACTGTATCTGCATCCACAATCGTCATTTTGCCTACACCACTGCGGGCAATCATTTCGGCAGCAATGCCGCCCACACCACCAAGGCCTACCACCAATACATTTGAATTAACCAATTTGTTTAATTTATCGGGGCCTAATAACAACTCTGTGCGGCCCATCCAAGGTTTAACTTCCTTCATATTTTATCTCAAGTTTAATTTAAAAATGTCTGCGAATGTAATGTACAATTGCTTTTTTATCACCCCCTCATCCAATTGTTTCAACAAAGCATATTGCTTATAAATCTCTTTTATGGTGTAGTTTGAATTGTCCGTTTCAAGCAGTGTGCGTTCCAAAGGAATGGTTTTGATACTTTTTAGATAACCCTCATCCGCTTGAAACAAACGCTTGCCGAACGAAAAAAACACATTGTCAAATTTTAACAATTGCTTGCTTTGTTCTTCGCTGCCTTTATAACCATGTAGTAAAAATATGGCTTGGCTGCTTTTAATGAAGGGCAGCAATTCATTATATGCCCTTACACAATGAATGACGAGGGGTTTACCTGTCATTTCAGCCCAATTTACATGGGCCTTAAGTATGCTTTTTTGAATCTCTAAATCTGTATTAATAGCTTTGTCTAGTCCACATTCTCCAATGGCCCAAACATGATCTTGCTTTAAATTCAGTTCTATTTGGCTCATCAACTCTGTGCTATAAAACCTATCAATAAGCCATGGATGAAGTCCGCACGAAACGGGATAATGTATATCAGTATGCCTGTGGTATGCATTTCTGATTGCTGTCTCGTCCTTATAACGGGCTTTTCGGTGTGTATGTATATTGATGTAGTGTTCTGTCAAAATGCTGTTAACAAATTAGTTTTTTTCTAAGTGGCTATCAATTAACATTGCAAATAAAATTAATAGCATGGAATTATTAGAAATATTAAAGGAATTACTTACCAATACCAAAGGATTTTTAGAGCAATTTGTAAGCGAACATGGCATGTGGCTATATGCCTTGCTGTTTTT
>CANHJJ010000200.1 GCA_947460565.1 Bacteroidota bacterium | reverse complement strand
TTCAAACTAGTAAAAGTAGTGATATTGGCTAAAGTTGAAGATTTTTCAGCCTCAGTTAAAGTACCTTTAGTTACTTGTCTGTCTAAGTTTTTACCTATGGTGTCAATAGCTTTTTTCAAAGCTGCTTCATTCACATCAATAAGGTTAACGGCATAATTATTTTGAGCAAACACGTGGGCTATACCATTACCCATCGTTCCTGAACCTATTACGGTGATGTTTTTCATTTTTATCTATTGTTTATTTTTGTATGTAAATCTAAGTAAATCGGCACAATTAGACATTCTAAGTCCTGTTTTTTGCCTGCGCAAAAGTAAAAAAGCAGTTAAGGTTTAATAATTTTATTACCCAAATATTTAAAATTGTATTAGTTTGTCGCCTTAATCGTTCAAAATGAAGCAATTATTTTATCTTATATTTCTTATGCCTGTGCTGGTTATGGCACAGAAACCTTGCGCTACCATCATGAATCGTGAACAAATGGAAAAGCTGCATGCTTTTCAGCAATCACTTGATAAGTCGCCACGTTTGTTTTTGAACAAATCCATGAAGTATGTGCCTATTAAAGTGCATATTGTGGGTAATGATAAAGGAAATGGTTATTATAAATCAGACCTTTTGATAGCTTCCTTTTGCAAAATCAACCAAGATTTTTCTCCTATTGGAGTTCAGTTTTACATCAAGGGTGATATTGATTATATCAACAATTCTAAATTGTACCAAACGGATGATAATACCATTTATGACTTATCAACCCAATACAAAGACAATGACGCTGTGAATGTATTCTTCGCTGGCTCTAGCAATACATACTGTGGAGTGTATTATGGAGGCTTAGATGTAGTATACATCATCAATAGCTGCCAAGGCATCAATGCCACCACACTCACCCACGAGCTAGGACATTTTTTCAGTCTACCACATACTTTTCGAGGATGGGAAAACAATACAACGCCTGATATTTCATACCAAGAAAAAGTAGATGGCAGCAATTGCAGAAATGCAGGCGATGGTTTCTGTGATACAAGACCTGATTATATCTCAAGCAGATGGGATTGTAGCAATCCTCATTACTTGAAAGACCCGAATGGCGTGGTATTTAGAGCAGATAGTTCTATTTTTATGAACTACTCTTTGGATGTTTGCCATAGTCGCTTTAGCAATGAGCAATTTGCGGCTATGAGCAACAATCTAGATGGTAGAGGCATTATCAGTCAGAATATGATTGTAGAAAATCCAGCAGTGCCATCATTAACATATCCTTTAAATAATGATAGCAATCTTAATTCCGCATCAGTTCGACTGACATGGAACAAAAGCGAAGGTGCCACCATGTATCAAGTGCAAATTGCACGTTTAAAATTGTGGGAAACGGCCTATTTAAATGTGTTGGTAAAAGATACTTTTTATGATGCCAAACTATTTGGCAATTGGCAATTTGATTGGAGGGTGAAAGCACTTTCATTAACCAATATGTGTGGTAACTATTCAGAGAGTCAATCCTTTTCTGCAAAGGTATTTCCTACAGGAACGGAAGAAGTAATGGCTGACAAAAACAATATTCGAATTTTCCCTAACCCCTCTAAAAATGGACAAAGCATTCAAATACAAAGTAGCACCACTTCTCATTTAACTGTGTTTGATTTGAGTGGTAGAGAAGTTTTTTCAACTGATATTGAGAAAGGAATCACAAACGAATTTACACCTAATCATTCAGGATTATTTATGCTAAGATTTAGCTATGATGGAGGTGAAGTGATGAAGAAGATTTTGGTGGAATAACCCATTTTATAATAATTTTCTAGGCTCAAGAAATTTTCTCTAGCAGCTAAGTAAGTATATCCATTATCTCATCCACACTTGCTCTTCGAGATGTTCCACAGGGCATCTCGAAGCATAGATAAATAAAGATTTGTAATCTTTAAATTCTAAGTGCTTTACAAATTAACAGTGAAAAACATTACTCCTAAGTAAGTATATCCATTATCTCATCTACATCGATATTTTTAATAAAAGACTCTTCGGTGGTAATCAAACTATCAGCTAGATTTTTCTTCTTTTCTTGAAGGGCTAAAATCTTTTCTTCAACAGTATCTTTGGTAATGAATTTGTAAATGAAAACCGATTTCTGTTGCCCTATACGATGCGCTCTATCCACTGCTTGCCTTTCAACTGCCGGGTTCCACCAAGGGTCAATCATAAACACATAATCAGCGGAAGTTAAGTTAAGTCCCACACCCCCTGCCTTCAATGAAATCAAGAAAAATGAAATGCCCTCGTTTTGTTGGAAGTCATTTACAATCCTTTGTCTTTCTTCGCTTGAAAGACTTCCATCTAAGTAGGCATACTTAATACCTTTTTCATCAAAATACTTACTAAAGATATGCAACTGCTTTACAAACTGAGAGAACATAAGCACCTTGTGCCCTTCTGCCTGCGCGGTTTCAGCACGGTACATAATCTCGTTAAACTTACCACTTCCATGTTCATAGGTTTCGTTGCTAAGCTTTGGGTGATTAGCAATTTGCCTAAGTTTGGTTAAGCCTTGCAATAAAGTAAATTGACTGCGAGGTAATCCTAACTCACGTATGGATTTGATAATCTCGTTGCGATAATAACTTTTAACTGTTTCATAAGCTTCTTGCTGTTCTTCACTCATTGGGCAATAAATTACCTGCTCTGTTTTTTCAGGTAAGTCTTGTGCCACTTGGTCCTTGGTTCTGCGCAATACAAAGGGTTTTATTATGGCTTTTAACTGGTTCAACTTTTGAAGGTCTTTCCCCTTTTCGATGGGTAATACAAACCTTTCGGTAAAAGAAGCCAAACTACCAAACATACCCGAATTAATAAACGACAACTGACTCCAAAGTTCTTGAACGGAATTTTCAATAGGCGTTCCTGTAAGCACCAGCCTATGCGATGACTTAAGCTGCCTTACAGCCCTTGAAGACAATGATTGCGGGTTTTTAATGGCCTGGCTTTCGTCTAAGATAATATAATTGAACTTGAAAGCTTTGAACACATCTACATCAACACGGGCAGTTCCATAAGTAGAAATAATCAAATCATAGCGGGCAAACACGTGCGCTGATTTGCTTCTTCCAATACCTGTATGTATCAACACTTTTAAGTCAGGTGTAAATTTAATTGCCTCAGTATACCAATTATAAACCAATGAATTGGGAACTATAATCAGTGAAGTGCGAATGAAAGTGGTGTTATTTGGAACTACGTTATTGGTTATTGCGTTATTGGTTATTGCGTTATTTGTTATTTCGTTATTCAAAACTGATATGTCACCTTGAGCGGAGTCGAAAGGTGTTTGTTTGATAGTCGTTACATCGTTATTCGTTATTTCGTTATTAGTTATTTCGTTACTCGGTAATTCGTTATTTGTTATTGAAATAGTAGCACTCGCAGATTCTGTAGTCTTTTGTTTTTCGGTATGAGCAGTAGATGCAAATAAATCAAGTTGCACGATGGGTGCTGCATGTTGAGGCTTATTAGTTCTATCTTCAAAAACAATCTCAGACTCCAAATCAACGCGACTCTCCCCTACTTGCTTTATGTATAGCTCCCTTTCTTTTTGGAGCAATGCCAAGGTTTGAATGGTTTTACCCAAACCCATATCATCAGCCAAGCAACCGCCAAATTGATTTTCTTTTAAAAAATAAAACCAATCAAAACCTGCCTTTTGATAAGGCCTCAACTCGCCTGCAAATTTTTCAGGCAAGGCCATTTCTTTTATCTGCCCGTAGTTTTTTATCTGCTCTAACTTATCGCTAAGTTGTAAATATTTGCCGCCTTGATTGGCAATTTCATCAAGTAAACCTATGTGATGCTTATCTAATTGAATATCGTCATCACTCTTTGAAAATTCAAGAATTCCGCTCAAATTACCAAACCATTCGTTGGGTATAATAGCAATCAAACCATTGGGCAAAATAAATTCTCTCTTGCCTTTCAGAATATATTCGCGTAAGGAAAGAAAGGGAAAACTAAATTCGCCAAACTTCACCATAGCCTGGACATCAAACCAATCTTTCTGTTCTCTTACCTCAATTTTTATTTCACGCTTACCAATAAAATACTTACTTGAGCTGTCTTCGTTTTGAATGATTTTGATTTTGTGTTGCTTCAACACTTCATGGTTTTCATTCAACCATTCTAAAAAATCGTATTTGTTAGTAGCTTCTTCACTAAGCAAGGTACCTGCTGCAGGAGGAAGTTTGCTGTTTTTTAGTTTAAAATATGATTGATTAAACTGAATGATTCCCATTCCATCAAGCAATTCCTTTACCTCATCCTCACGCTTGCGACTGCGCTTGGTTCTGTAAAAAATATAGCTGTCCTCTTTTTTGCTAAGGGTAACTTGCACCCTTTGCTGACTGGCATAATCAAACACTGCACCTGCATAACCAAATTGCAGTTTCAAGGCTATGTCCTTGTTATCAAAAAGGCTTTGCATACTTAGCATGGGCTTCATATCAGCCTCATGTGTTTTTATGTCAAAGCCTTCTGCATATACATCATAATTTTCAACCAACTTTGTGACAAATTTTTGAAAATAATTCTCTTCAGCAGTTTTTGAAATTTGTATAAAACGTTTGTTAAGAAAAGGAACCAACTTTTTGCCATCTAC
>CANHJJ010000199.1 GCA_947460565.1 Bacteroidota bacterium | reverse complement strand
TTCGAAAGGCCAGTGCCATTGCGCATATGGCATGGCACCTGAATCAAACCAAACATCAATTAAATCAGCTTCACGTTTCATTCTCTCCCCTTTTGACGAAACAAGAGTAATATTGTCAACGTAGGGCTTATGTAATTCAATTTCCCCCTTTGCATTTCTGTATTCCGCTTCGGTAGTCATAAATCCAGCAGCAATCGCTTTCTCAATTTCTGCCTTCAGTTCTTCTTGCGAACCAATACATTTTTCTTCACTCCCATCTTCAGTTCTCCAAATAGGTAATGGAGTTCCCCAATAGCGTGAGCGAGAAAGGTTCCAATCCACTAAATTCTCTAACCAATTACCAAAACGGCCTATACCTGTATGCTCAGGTTTCCAATTGATGGTTTTGTTCAATTCCACCAAACGATCTTTTACGGCAGTAGTTTTTATAAACCAGCTTTCAAGTGGGTAGTATAAAATAGGTTTATCTGTGCGCCAGCAATGCGGGTAGCTATGCTCGTACTTTTCTTTTTTGAATAATTTATTTTCAGTTTGAAGTTTTAAAATAATACGTTCATCAACGCTCAGATAGCTTATCTTAGAGGTATCGTGAATAACACCACTCAACTTCTCTTTTTGAACAACTAATTCAGCAGCCTTTTCAACCTCAGTTAAGTAGGCTTCTTTTACATATTCCTCCCCATACAAAAACTGTCCATCTTTTACCTCTGGTAAAAACTTACCTCTTTTATCAACCAAGGTTAAGCTTCCCACTCCATTTTGTTTAGCCACCCTGAAATCGTCAGCACCAAAGCTTGGAGCAATATGAACAATACCTGTTCCATCTTCAGTGGTTACAAAATCGCCAATAATAACTTTGAATGCGTCTCCATCATTAGGTTGGGCAAATGGCAATAATTGCTCATATCTCAATCCAGCCAGATCTTTTCCTTTAACTTCTTTTATTATTTCAAATGGAATTTGTTTATCGCCCGCTTTATAATCCGCTAAAATTAACGTTGCATTTTCAGGAGAATAGTATTTGTTAAATAGGTTTTTTGCCAATATCACTGTTATTGGTTTGTGAGTGTATTGGTTGTATGATTTCACCACTACATAGTCAATCTTCTCGCCAACTGCTAGTGCTGTATTGGACGGCAAAGTCCATGGTGTGGTGGTCCAAGCTAGGAAATAAACATCCCCCCACCCCCCTTCAAAGGGAGAGTTAGAAGCTTTAAACATAGCCACTGCTGTCATATCCTTTACATCTTTATAGGTACCTTGTTGGTTCAACTCATGAGAACTTAAACCTGTACCTGCAGCAGGAGAGTATGGTTGTATGGTATAGCCTTTGTATAAATAGCCTTTATCGTAAAGCTTCTTAAGCAAATACCAGAGACTTTCGATATAGTTGTTTTCGTATGTGATATATGGGTCTGAAAGGTCAACCCAATAGCCCATGCGTGAGGTTAATTTATCCCACACATCGGTGTATTTCATGACATCTTTACGGCAAGCTTCATTGTATTCTGCAACAGAAATTTTTTTTCCAATGTCCTCTTTGGTAATGCCAAGTGTTTTCTCAACCTGCAACTCTACGGGCAAACCATGGGTATCCCAACCTGCTTTTCGTTTTACTTGAAAGCCTTTCAATGTATTGTATCGACAGAATATATCTTTCACAGCACGTGCCATCACATGGTGAATACCAGGCATACCGTTAGCACTAGGTGGACCTTCATAAAAAACAAAAGATTCAGCACCCTCGCGGTTGCTAACACTCTTTTTGAAAATATCGTTCTCTTCCCAGTATTTTAGAACATCTTGCTCGAAAGCGGGAAAGTCTAACTTCTTATATTCTTTGTACTTCATGTAAATTACGAATTAGGAATTTTGAATTATTAATTGAATAGCGCCATTCAAAATTTTAATAAAAGTTTGCGAAAATAGGTTTTGAATGATAGAAAAGAAAGTGCTTCGAATTAATAAGGATTTAGTATTGAGTCAAGTGGAATTAAGGACTTATTTAGTTTTTTTAAAACTACTCGTTTCCAAAGTGGATAATTCCGATCCTTACTTAGTCCAATATCCTATAATCCCTAAAACAAAAAGGCCATTTCTTGAGAAACAGCCTTTTTGTAAAAATATGATTCTTAAATTATTCTTTAATAAATCGTTTTGAGGCTTTACCTATTTCGTTACTTACTTCAACAAAATAAATACCTGACAAATAAGAAGCTGTATTAATAACTTCGGTTATGGTGCCACTGGCTTTCATTGATTTTTGGAAAATTACTTTACCCAACACGTCATACACACGATAGTTGATATATTGTTCCCCTGTTAATTCTAATTTTAGATTTAATTTATCATAAGCTGGAATTGGGTAGATATCCATTTCGGTGATACCTTTAATAACTTCATTTACGGATGTATTAAACAAACCAATATTCTTAGTTTTTTGCGGACCAATACATGCATTGCTACCTGTTTCTACCACAATTAAAGAGCCACTTGATGCAGAAGCACTCCACAATACTTCAATTTGGTTAGTACCTTGTCCGCTTGATATGGTCCCAGAAGTTACATTCCATTGGAAACTAGAACCAGGAGTTCCAGTAACAGAATAAGTAACTTTAGTATTTCTATTAGCCGTTCCATTTCCTGAGATATCGGAAGTAGAAGGTTTTGGGAGTTTCACCATAATCAATGTATCTGAACTTATGATACAACCTGCATTGTCCACTTTTACAGCAAACACACCTGAATCACCCGTAATTAAACTACTTAGAGTCTGCCCAGAAATGTCTGATCCATTTCTAGTCCATTGGTTATTTTTTGATGCACTTGAAGTCAAGGTAAAATTTACTCCATCGCAAAACACATTGCTAGATAAGCTTCTTGTAATACTCGGTTTTGGGGGATATGAAGAAAGATTAACACTGATTTTATTTGAAACTGCAGCACAACCATTAGGGCTAAGAATCTTTAATGTATAATCTCCTATTTGGTTTACATTTATCGAATTGCTTGTGCTCGAACCAAAGGATTGGTTATTTTTATACCATAACAAATTACCAGTTGCTGTGGTATTTAAAGCAAATGAATCATTGGCAGAGCATAGTACACTGGTTGCTCTATTGCTTGTTATGCTTGGTGTTGCAGGTGCTTGCTCAACCACCAATACACTTGTTTTGGTTATACTATCTGCACCAGTGGCATTGCTAATTCTCAGGCTAACATCATAGGTTCCTGGTTGATTAATGACAAAACTAGGGTTTTGATCTCCAGATGTTAAATTAACTCCACTGATTTTCCATTGCCATGAGCTAGGTGCATTTTTAGAAGAATCTAAAATAGTAAAAGAAGCACCGGTACAAATTTTACCTTGAGGTATAGTAAAATTAGCAACGGGTTTGAACGGCATTCCGGTGATGGCAATATTGTCAATGTACATATTGTTTCCTCCACCGCCTATTTGCTCGAAACGAATTTTTACATTGTTCAAACCCACAAAAGAGTTCAGGTTTATTGAATAACAAGAAGGTCCAACCCCTCCTCCGCACCAATCAGCAGTTTTTGATGGTACAAACATTTTAGCTGCAGAAAATGAATTTGCCGGAACGGTAGCAAAATTAGTTGTTCCATCTTCACCTTTTGCTAATAAACGAGTCCAAGTATTTCCACAATTAGTAGAAATAGCAACTACTAATGAATCTGCATAAAAATCTGGATTTGAATAATATGGTGAATAGGCATGCTGAAAACTTAACTGAACTGTTTGATAACCCGCAAAATTTAAAACGGGAGTCAATAAATAATCTGATAAAGTTGTTGGGTTGTCATAATTATTAATACCTGCAGCGAAATTACCTGGGTTATTTCCAGCCACATTAAACAATCGCCAAGTACTATCATTTCCTGGATTTTGAACACTCCATAAACCAACAGTTGTGCTGTTTTGTTCAAAATTTTCAATCAATGGTAATCCCATTCCACCCACAATCATGTAATTATTATAAAACACTGAGTCAGTTCCTGAAATATTTGAAACCACTAATGATACTGGGTATGAACCTGCATTGGTATATGTAACCACTGGGCTTGCAAGGGTTGAAGTACTTGGATTTCCGCCTGGAAAATACCATTTTCGATTAGTAGCGCCAGCCGAAATATCATTAAATGTAACCGCTTGACCAGAGCATAAAGTACGTGAAGCAACATTTAACGCAGCCCCTGGTTTTGTAGTTCTTCCACTCAAAATTAAAGAAAAATCTTGAGTGTTATTTGTCAAGGCTCCCTTGTGAGATACTACCAAAACATAGGTACCCGATTGTGGTGCCGACAAATAAATTTGTTCAATATTATCTCTAAAGTTATCACCCGTGGTTGCAGCTGCATTGGGCGTTGCAGGATTCATAATATAAGGTTGGAAAATGGTATTATCGCTTACCCTTTTCAAACGGATATCTAAATCATTTACTAATTTTAAAGCTGTTGGATCAAGTAATCCATCAATTCCAGTTCCTGGAACATCCGTCCAACAAATAGTTGCTCTGATAGGCTTGGTGCCATCCGAAACGAAACTATAGGTATAACTCGAACCAGAATTTAAATTAGATTGAACCAACATATTATTGGTTGAATCTTGCAAATGTTGAACGGCTTTAGCC
>CANHJJ010000198.1 GCA_947460565.1 Bacteroidota bacterium | reverse complement strand
GAATATCTTTGTGAACAAGAGCTGATGGCTAAAGTAATAATGAGGGCCAATAAGGCTAGGTTTGTTTTTTTCATGGTGATAAAAATTTGCACCAAAAGTATGAAATGAGGGCGGATTAACTCACATTTGTTGCCCACATTTTAGGATAATTACCTAACCACATGAAAAAAACAATACAAATCACCGCGCTGCCCGAAGAGCTTCACAACGATGAAAGTGTGAAAAACTATTTACAAAGGTTTCTTGGTGTGTCTTCCCAAGAAATTTCTGGCTTCATCTATCAGAAAAAAAGCATTGATGCTAGAAAGAAACCGGTAAGGGTCAATTTGCAGCTGGAAGTTTTTTTGAATGAAACACCACAATCCGAGATCTTCGATTTTGATTTTAAAACTGTTTCAAATGCCGAAGAGGTTCACATTATTGGAGCTGGTCCAGCCGGCTTGTTTGCTGCTCTTCAATTGATTGAACTTGGTTTGAAACCTGTTATTTTCGAAAGGGGCAAAGATGTGCGTGAACGTAGGAGAGATTTGGCAAACATCACCAAAAACAATTCTGTAAATCCTGAAAGCAATTATTGTTTTGGTGAGGGGGGTGCAGGCACCTATAGTGATGGCAAACTATACACCAGAAGCAGCAAAAGAGGTGATGTGATGCGTGTACTGAAACTGCTTGTAAAACATGGTGCTGACAGCAATATACTTTACGAAAGTCACCCACATATTGGGACCAATAAACTTCCACAAATTATTACTGCTATCAGAGAAACTATTCTTAGCTGTGGTGGCGAAGTGCATTTTAATTCTAAGCTTACTGATATTGAAACCGAAGACAATAAAGTAAAAAGCATTACCATTAATCAACACTCAAAATATAAAGTTAAAAACCTGATCCTTGCCACAGGTCATTCGGCCAGAGATGTGTTTGAATTATTGCACAGAAAAAACATTCTGATAGAAGCCAAACCTTTTGCCTTGGGTGTAAGGATAGAACACCCACAAGATTTGATTGACAAAATACAATACAAATGCAGCGGAAAGCGAAGCGAATACCTGCCTGCTAGTAGCTATTCTATAGTGCAACAAGTTTCTGGGCGAGGCGTGTTTTCCTTTTGTATGTGCCCTGGTGGTATCATAGCACCTGCCATGACTAATGCAGGCGAGATTGTAGTAAATGGTTGGAGCCCATCTAAAAGAAACAACCCTTATGCTAATAGTGGTATGGTGGTTTCGGTTGAACTATCTGATGTAAAAGCCTTTGAAAAGCACGGCCCCTTAGCTGCTATGATGTTTCAAGCATCTGTGGAGCAAAACTGTTTTGATAAGGCAGAGAAAAATCTGAAAGCACCTGCACAAAGGGTGGTTGATTTTGTAAATAAAAAGCACTCGCAAAGCCTTCCTGATTGCTCTTATCTGCCTGGAATAGTAAGCAGAAAATTGGATGATGTATTGCCAGAGTTCGTGCATAGAAGTTTGCGAGGGGCCTTACAAGAATTTGGCAAGAAAATGCGTGGTTATTATACCAACGATGCGGTTTTGGTAGGCACAGAATCTCGCACCTCTTCACCTGTAAGAATTCCAAGGCACCGTGATAGCTTTGAGCACACTCAAATACAAGGACTTTACCCTTGTGCCGAAGGGGCAGGATATGCGGGAGGTATTGTTTCTGCCGCTATGGATGGAGAAAATTGTGCCAAGGCAATTGCGAGGGTATTGGGAGATATTTGATCCCCTTATTTTGTATACCAAACTTTGATGATAAATGACCCCTACAATGGAAGAAAAACCTACATGTTTTTGTCTTGTGTTTTTGAAAAAAACAATAGCATTGTTATAGCACCAATTGTTGCATACAACATATCCAATTGGGTGTCCCAAACATAACCTTGCGTACCTAAAAACGCCTCTGCTGATTCGCCTGAAGCAATGGCAACAAACCACTCTAAGAACTCATAAATTGCGCTTATACAAACACAAACAGATACCACAAGAAATGTCATCCATCCCTTTTTTCTTACAATTGCCTTTTTAAGAAATATTTCCCTAACAATAAATGCCGGAACAAAACCTTGTGTAAAATGACCAACCTTATCATAGTTGTTTCTGCTTAGATGAAAGATTTCTTTTATCCAATCAAAAAAGGGAACCTCGGCATATGTATAATGTCCACCAATAAACAGAACATAACAATGAGCTAAAATCATGAAATAAGTCAGGTTTGAAAATTGAAACTTTTTATATGTTATTCCCAATATCAACACTCCAACAATGGCAGGAAACACCTCTAGAAACCAAGTAAAATAATCCTTGGGATGGATAGCAGACACAAGCAATCCAAATAAAAATAGGGTAATGAATATTATTGGTTTTTTCAAGTTGTTGAGTTACAATACTATTGAAAGTTTCCTTCCAACAAGAAATATATAACTCTAACAAACATAACATTTATTTTCAAACTCTTTTCCTCAAAACAATTAGCTTCGCTTGGGTGTTTTTATAGGATATAAAACCATACAAGATTATTTTGCGTTTATATTTCAAACCCAATAGAAAAATGAAAAATATAAACCTTTGCCTTGTATTACTTGCGGCCCTTGTTGTAAGTTCTTGTCAGCAATGTTCAGCACAAAACAAAAAACCAATTAACTCAAAAACCAGCATGAAAGAAATAGCCACAAACCAACAATTTGAAGTTCAAAAAACCGATGCAGAATGGAAACAAACACTAACACCCGAGCAATACTCTATTCTTCGTCAAAAAGGAACTGAAAGACCCTTTACAAGCAAATTTGAAGACCATTATGATGGTGGTACTTACACATGCGGTGCCTGTGGAAATCCATTGTTCAGCAGTGATGGCAAGTTTGATAGTGGTTGCGGATGGCCTAGTTTTTTTGAAGCGTTAGACAGCACAAAGATTGTTACCCAAACCGACAATAGCCATGGCATGAGCCGCATCGAAATAATGTGTGCGAAGTGTGGTGGGCATTTAGGGCACGTATTTAACGATGGGCCTAAAGACAAAACAGGATTGCGCTATTGCGTAAATGGCGCCTCTCTGGATTTTAAAAAGAAATAGACAATCGGCAATAAGGAAACACCGTCTAAAAATAACTGCAGATACTATAGCTTTCATTTTTCTTGACACTTCGGCTCCGCTCAGTATAAATTCCAACGAAACATCCCGTTGAGCCTAACAAGACTGATTTAAATCTTGGAAATGAAATTTGAAAAACAATCCGCTCGCGAAGCCAAGATAATATCCCAAATAGTAGGCGTGCGTTGGGCCGAAAAAAATGCGGGCCGCGCAACAGGCTTGTGGGTGGAAGCATATTTTTTTCTAGATTTTTTGCCTACTTTTTCATCAATGGAAAAAGTAGGAGAAAGAGAACGTGTAGGGTTGAGCTAAATCTAAATTTTCATCCTATACAACATTCCCCTAACCCTCAGTTAGCCAACGGAGGGAATTTCATCCGTTTACAATCAAAAGCATTCCGATTGTGAAGACCATTTTCGCGGTGCGTGCAAAAAGATTTTAAGCATGGGTTCGTGCAGCCTTATAGGTTTCGCCCCTACCCCTTTGATGGATTTATAAATCCAATACCATCAAAAAGTCGTCACACTCTTGACTGCCTAACACAAACTTGCGGGTACCAAAACTCTTGAATCCAAATTTTTCGTAGAAATTAATAGCCCTAACATTCTCTTGCCAAACGCCCAAGAAAAGGTGCTCGAAGCCTTGTTGGCGACTAAAATCAATGGCTTTTTGCATAAGGGCAGCACCAATGTGTTTTCCAAGACCTCTTTTGCGCACATAAATTTTCTCGAGCTCTATAATTTTTCCTTCTAATCCACCTGGTTTCACATCGTCAATAAGCTTGATGTAACCCACGTCACCCTCATTGTCGTATGCGGTGAAATAATGTATGCGATTATCTGAAACGTTTTTTTTCAGCTGCTCTATGTTATATGTTTTGTTGATGTATTGCCTTAAATCGTTCTCATCATGATAATCGATAAAGGTTTCGAAAAAAGTGGCAGCTCCTAGCTCAGCCAGCAAGGCATGGTGTTTCCAGCCCGATTGAATGATATTTATTTCTTCGCCCATTGCCTTTGCTTTTTACTATTTGTGTTTATTTTATATCGCTCTTCTTTTATCAAAATGGCCTCGTGAATATACCTTACTAAAACATCATGTTTTTCAAGAGCTTCACGTTGCAGCACCCAATGCCTAATTTGTGTTTGTCCTTCATTGGCTTGAAGTATGTTTTCTTCATCGCTCATGAGGTGTCCGTCACAAAAACCAAGCACCAATTTGTTACCTTTTTTGATGACGCTAAAGTACAATAAAAATCCTTTGTAAGTGTAAAAGGGCGTATTAAATTTAATACTTTCTTGTATTTCAGAAGAAACCGAAAGTATTAGGGGGCTTAGCTCCTGATACTTTCTTTGAATCCATTCTTCTTGTTCGGAGATATAATGTTCTAAACTGCTATATCTTTTCACTTAAATATTGTTTTATTACTGTCTTCCGCCTTGCATCAATTGTTGCAAATTGCGCTTAGCCATCACAAAATCTGGATACTCTTTCAATGCCATTTCAAAATATTTTTTAGCGCCCATCAAATCACGACTTTGGGCTTGCATATAGGCTTTCAT
>CANHJJ010000197.1 GCA_947460565.1 Bacteroidota bacterium | reverse complement strand
TCCTGCAATTGTATCATGCAATTCTACCGTTATGATATCTGCAATATTCGACATCAAAGGGTCGCCAAGTGATGAAGACATGAACCCTGATCCCATATAAAAACCTTGAATAAATGCGGTAAGATTTAAATACACGCCAGAATCCACAGAGGCTTTTTGCTGAAAACCTTGACTTAATAAAAGGCTACCACCAAGAGTGGCTGTAAATGTTTCGCCCAAGGTTGAACTTACATTGAAATTAGAATTACTAAAATAGCCTCCTCCAGCTGAAATAGCCCTTCTGCTAATATTTTGTCCACTTACGCCATGAAGCGAAAAAAGGAATAGTATGCCTAAAATAGTTCTTTTCATGTTCCCTAAAATCTTCTAACAGCCCTAACCCTGCATTGACCACCTTTTAAATTTACATCACAATAGCCGCTAGCAAAGTATTGCATCCACGCATAAGAGGCATCCGTTTCGTTGGAACTCCAATAACTTCCAAATTGAAAACCATTAGCGTCACCCAACACTTCATTTACAACAGTGGCTGCATTATAACATTGGTTTAATTCCCATGCAGATGGAAGATACCAATCGCTGTATCCACCAGAACTATATGCATTACATATAAAAGCCGCACCAGATACGCAGCCCGATTGGCTAACAATAGCAGTGGTATTCACCTGCCCATCCCTTGAGTTTTGTGCTGTTCCAACGGCTAAGTAGGTAATATTACTGTATGTGGCACCAGTGCTAATATCTGTAAGTGAAGCTATCAAACCATGTTCGGTTCCATTTTTTTTCCAAACCGCTATTACAATTCCACCACCAAAAAGTTCGCCAATATAATGTGTGAAAAGACCATTGGTGTTAAGGTTTACACTTCCCGCAGTGCCGGCATATAGGGCATAAGGCACACTCATCATTTGTTGGGTGCCTATATCAATATAATTATTGCCAGTGGCTGATGTATCTAACTCAACTTTTAAAAATTTACTGCTATTCCCCCAATCAACTGCTCCAAAACTTCCCGTAATTGGATTACCTGTTCCTACATTTAGGTTAAATATTCCCAATGAATTGGTGCTAGTATTGTGAGTCTCTTTATATGAAACAGTGCCTGTAGCGCTTGCATTCAAAATGCTAAATCTCACCATGATATTTTTATTGATAATGGCTTGACCATTGGCAAATCTAGCCGCTGCCTGATAAGGAATACCTTGAGGGGCTTGTGCTTTTATCATCACAAATGATAAAACGAATAATCCAAGTATGAATATTTTTTTCATTGCGTATTTATTTTCAATGGCATATATAAGTAAATTTGAATTAAATTGTATAAAATAATACATATTACCCCAAAATTTAATTTCGTTTAACTGGCAATAGCTATTTACTACATTGTTTTTGGTATAACTTGTTTAATTCTTCTTGTCTCAGAAGTTAAATTGCAATCCAAATGGCACGCATAAAATTACAACTTCCGGCACATTTTGAATTTTCAACAGAGTTAGAAATTCGTATTTCAGAAATTAATTATGGCAATCATCTTAGCAATGATGCCTATTTGAGTTTGATGCACGAAGCTAGGTTAAGGTTCTTTGCAAGTTTTGGATATAGCGAATTTGACCTTGCTGGAGCATCAGTAATTATGGGGGATGTGGCGATAGTGTATAAAAAAGAATGTCATTATGGTGATGTGTTAAAGATAGAAGTAACAGCAGCAGAATTTGGCAGCCGCAGTTTTGATTTATTTTATCGATTTATTAAAACTAAAACGAATGAAATAGCATGCGAAGCCAAAACCGGCATTATCTGTTATGACTATAAAGAAAAGAAAACAGTAAACGTTCCAGAAGCATTCAGGAATAGGTTTGGGTAAAGAAAATGTTAGTTAGTTCGATCGATAACCCTTTTAGTTCGGTCGATAACCCTGTCAGTTCGAGCGGAGTCGAGAACGAACGAATGATTCGTGCTTTTGTCTATTTCTCGACTCCGCTCGAAATGACAAAGGCTGCTCGAAATGACAAAGGCTGCTTGAAATGGCTAAAGCGATCAACCGAACAACTATCAACCGTAAACTGTGAACCGAACAACCATGAACTAAAAAAAACAAAAGAATTTGAAAAAGAATAATCAAAAATTACACCGCGATATACAAAGAGTCTTTGCTGAAAATGCACGCAAATTGTTAAACTACAAACAAGTCGCATCAAAGCTCGGTATCGAGGATAACAAAGGCAGAGAAGAACTTCTTATTGCATTGAAAATATTAGATAGGGAAGGGGTGATTGAAGAAATTCAACCAGGGAAATATGTAGCCCGATTGAAGCACCAATTCATTACCGGTCGTTTGGATATGACCCAACGCGGACAGGGTTATCTTGTTCCTGATGAAGGGCAAGATATCACTGAAGATTTATACATCAGCCCTGATTACTTAAATACTGCCCTTGATGGTGATAAAGTAAAGGTGCAAATGATGGGACATAAAATCAGTGACAAACAAGCCGCTGAAGTGGTGGAGGTATTAGAACGCAACAGAACAGATTTTGTTGGAACCCTTCAAGTAAATGCCAGCTATGGTTTCTTGGTGTGTGATGATAAGAAGATGTATGTCGATATTTTTATCCCACAAGATAAATATGGCAAAGCCAAAAACGGAGATAAAGCCATTGCACGTATTGTTAAATGGACGCCTGATGACAACAATCCTGTAGGCGAAATTGTGGATGTGCTGGGTAAACCGGGCAACCATGAAACAGAGATGAATGCCATCGTTGCCGAGTTTGGATTTCCTCTAAAATTTAACCCTGAAACAGAGAAAGAGGCAGAAAAGATTTCAGATAAAATAGGTAAAGATGAAATTGCTAAACGCAGAGATTTTAGAAAAATATTAACCTTCACCATAGACCCTGAAGATGCAAAAGATTTTGATGATGCCATTTCTTATGAGGTGATGAAAGATGGCACTTTTGAAATTGGTATCCACATTGCCGATGTATCGCATTTTGTAAGACCGGGCACCCAACTCGAAAAAGAAGCATACGACAGAGCAACCTCAGTTTATCTAGTAGATAGAACCATTCCCATGTTGCCTGAAAAGCTAAGTAATGGAGTTTGTTCTTTGCGACCACATGAAGAAAAATTGACTTTCTCGGTAGTGGTTAATATGAATGAGAAAGCCGAAGTGTTGGATACATGGATAGGTAAAACGGTTATTTATTCTGATAGAAGATTTAGCTATGAAGAGGCTCAAGAACGAATAGAAAGCAAAGAAGGTGACTTGGCTAGTGAAATAAACATCCTTAATAAATTGGCATTAATCCTCCGCGAGCAAAGGTTTAAAAAAGGTGCCATTAGTTTCGAAACACAAGAAGTGAAATTTAGGTTAGATGAAAATTTTAAACCTACGGATGTGTATGTAAAAGAACGCAAAGATGCCCATAAATTGATTGAAGAGTTTATGCTACTTGCCAATAGAAAAGTGGCTGAATATGGTAGCAGCCAACTTGAAAGCAAGAAGCCGAAAACATTTGTGTACCGTACACACGATTTACCAAATGAAGAAAAACTAAAAGTGTTTAGCACCTTTGCGGCACGCTTTGGTTATAAGGTAAATGTTGAATCACCTAAGAATGTGGCAAGGGCATTAAACCATTTGCTTGAAGAAGTGGAAGGCAAGCCAGAACAGAATGTGTTGCAAAGCCAAGCAGTGCGTACTATGCAAAAGGCTATGTATACCACCAAAAAGACAAGCCACTATGGATTGGCATTTGAGCATTATACCCATTTCACTTCACCCATCAGGCGCTATCCTGATTTGATGACCCATCGCTTATTGTTTGAGTATTTGCATGGCGATAAGTCTGCCCCACAAGATAAATACGAGGAGGCATGTAAGCATTCATCTGCCATGGAAGTGAAAGCTTCTGATGCAGAAAGGGCTTCTATTCGTTATAAGCAAGTAGAGTATATCAAAGATTTTGTAGGCACCACTTTCCAAGGCATCATCTCTGGCATGTCGGAGTGGGGTATATATGTAGAGATAACTAAATTCAAATGTGAAGGTATGCTGCGCCTTACCAATATCAATGACGACTACTACCAATACGACAACAAAAACCAATGGATAGTAGGACAAAGAACAGGACGTAAGTTCCAGTTTGGCGATACATTAGAAGTGGTGGTTGTTTCAGCAGATATTATCAAACGACAAATTGATTTGAGTTTACTCGAAACCGAAACCATGAAAAGTTTCAGAAGCAAATGGGAGAAAAGCAAAGGCAAAAAATCCGGTGCTTCAAAAAAATCCGGTGGAGAAAGAAGAACGAGAAGAGGACGTTAGTCAAATGTTGGTTATTGATAACAAATGCATTCCTCATCCTATCAAAGCCAAATCTGTCAGTTCGAGCGGAGTCGAGAACGAAGGAATGATTCGTGCTTTTGTCTATTTCTCGACTCCGCTCGAAATGACAAAGCCTGCTCGAAATGACAAAGCCTGCTCGAAACGACTAAAGCGATGAACCGAACAACTATCATTCTTGAACCGTCCACCAGTGAACCGACCACGCGTCATGCTGGGGCACGAAGCATCTTTACTAATTTGAAAATGTTAGATTTTGTAGGTTTGAAATCGGATGCCTTCCCCCTTTGAAGGGGGTTAGGGGGGATGTAATTG
>CANHJJ010000196.1 GCA_947460565.1 Bacteroidota bacterium | reverse complement strand
GAAGTGATATTGTCGGTAAACCTATGAGTGCATTGATGCTACAAAAGAATTGCACGGTTACTGTTTGCCATAGTCGTACAGTTGATTTATCAAAATACACCTTAGATGCAGATATTGTAATAGCTGCTATTGGTAGTCCCAAGTTTTTAAAATCCAATATGATAAAAGAGGGCGCTGTTGTGATAGACGTTGGCATAACTAGAGTTGATGATGCAAGCACAAAAAAGGGCTTTAGACTTTTAGGTGATGTTGATTTTGAGGACATAAGTGAAAAGGCTAGTTGGATAACACCCGTTCCAGGTGGTGTAGGGCCTATGACAAGAGTAGGTTTGCTATTGAATACTTTGGATGCAATAGATAGGAATTAATACTAAGCACCCATCATTTCTTTTGCTGTTAGTAATACTTGTTCTGATGGCTTATTTCCGGCTAGCATAACAGCTATTTCATTTTGTCTTTCAATATCATTTAATTTACGAATGTTCGTTCGTGTAATATTATTCTCAAGACTTTTATAAACATTGAAATGACTATCTGCCTTGGCGGCAATTTGAGGCAAATGTGTAATAGCTAGTACTTGATGTTTTTTAGCATGCTCCTTCATTACATTGCCTACCTTAAGTGCAGCTTCACCAGATATTCCAGTATCAATCTCATCAAATACAATACTAGGCAAACTAATCTTATCGCTTATTAATGATTTGATACATAACATCAGTCTGCTTAATTCGCCACCTGAAGCTACCTTGTTGATAGCTAGCATTTGACTGCCTTTGTTTGCAGCAAAGTAAAACTCAATGATATCTGCTCCTGATTGATTGATTTTGTCATTATCAAGATTAGTATGTTTTACTTTTAATTCAGCATCAGGCATAGCCACTTGCGCCAAGAGTTTTGAAATGTTTTTTTCTATTTCTGGTATACAATTTTTTCGTTTGTCAGAAAGAACTTTGGCTTTGCTTAAAACATTTTCATGATGATTTTTCAATTCAATCTCTTTTTGTTCAATTTCTTTTGAAAGACTGCTAATTTCTAAAATATCATTTTCTAATTTTCTTTGAAATTCTATTAATTCAATGTTGTTATTTAGTCTATGTTTCTTTTGCAGATTAAATAAGAGTTGAAGTCGATTATCAACCCTTTCAAGCTCCGCTGGATTAGCCTGGGATAGGTTGGATATGTTTTCGAATTCGGCCGCAATGTCTTTTAGTTCAATAGTACTTTGTTCTAATCTTACAACCAATTCTTCAATGCCTTTATTGTGTTTTTGCGCACTTGTTAGATTTGACTTAACGACTCTCAATTGGTCAATTAATGAATTTTCAGTTCCATCTAATAAACAAAATGCAGTATAGGAAGCTTGTTGAATGGTTTCAGCGTGGCTTAACAAATTCAAAGTATTTTCAAGTTCTTCTTGTTCATTATCCTGTATTTTGGCTTCAGTTAGTTCGTTTAAAATGAATTTATAATAGTCTTCATCTTGTTTTGCTTTTGCTTCTTTTCGATTTAATTCCTCAAGTTGCTTTAAACAGTTTTTATATTGGTTGTAGGTGTTTTTATAATCCTCTAATAACTCAACGTTTTCAGCTATAGCATCAATAATCTCTAATTGAAATTCAGCTTCATTTAGCTCTAATGTTTCGTGTTGGCTAACAATATCAACCAACTTAGCTCCTAAATCTTTTAATAGATTTAGTGTAACGGGAGTATCATTAATAAATGCTCGTGACTTACCACTATTAGTTATTTCTCTTCTTATGATACATAAGTCCTCATAATCCAATTCATTTTGTTTAAAGAATGGTTTTAGTTTATCCTTTTTGATATCAAAACTACATTCAATAATACATTTCTCATTTTGGTTCATTAAAGATTTTACATCAGCTCTTTCTCCTAAAATCAAGCCTAAAGCACCCATCATAATTGATTTTCCAGCACCTGTTTCACCTGTTATGATATTTAGTTTGGCACCAAATTCAATTTCAACCTCTTTTATGATAGCGTAGTTTTTTATTTTTAATGAAGTAATCACAATCGTTAAATTTTGTGCAAAATAAACTTGTCAATCGAATTGATGAAATAATGATTTTAAAAGTCAAAAAAAAAGCTGCCTCAAGGGCAGCTTTTAAATAAAATTACATTAAAAATTATTCAGCAATAATCAATTTTTGAGTTTGACTAGCAGCGCCAGTTGTCATTGTATACAAGTAAACACCAGCTTTTAAGTTACCTAAGTTAGCATTAACCGTATGTTCTCCAGTTGTGAAAGTACCGTTAGCAACTTCAGCCACTTTTGCACCTAACAAATTGTAAACACTGATGTTTACATTGTCATTAGATTTCATTCTGAAAGAAATGCTAACTTCACCATTTGAAGGGTTAGGGAAAGCATTACCCAATACGAAGTTGTTAGTTTTTTCTTGTAATCCTACATTTGTTGAAGTTAAGAAAGCACCAAAACTAGAGTATACATAGTTTTCATAACCATAACCTGGATACCAACCTGTCCAACCTAGGCTACTTTTCTCATATGAGAATGCACCTGGTGAACTTAAGTAGCTATTAAAAAATACTTCGTTTTCAATAGCTGGACCTGTATTTGAACTAACTGTACCGCTGAAATAATTAACCCATTTAGTGTCAGTAGGTATTTGGGTTGCATCTCTTCTGTCTTCCAACACGTATGAAGTATCGTAAGCCATTCCGGCTTTAAATTTAATTGCGTATGCAATCAAAGAGTTTCTGCTTGTACCATTAGCCGTATTAACAGATACTGGAGTTTTTACTTTCCATCTCATTAAAGAACCATCCCATCCATTAGCATCTGGGAGTTTAGTAGCAAATGATTTGTCCAATAGGATTGTATCTATACCGATATAATTATCAGGCGTACGAGATACAAAGTTCCAACCTAACATACCAAACTTGGTAGTTTTAGTTTCACCTGCTTTTACTAAAGCATTCGAAGTGTTGATTTGTGTTCCTTTGAAATAGTATACAAACAGTGTATCTACCACAGAGGCATTGTCAACAGAATCAACTCTTCTTACGTAAGCGTATTGAAATGCTATTGAGTCAACAGTGAAATTAGTAAATTTACTTAGTTTTGGAACTTGGCTAGTAGACATTAAATCAATGTTATCATCTTTAGGGTCAATTACTTGAGCCATTGCGCCATCAACAGCACTACCATATCTGATAGTTCCATCAGTATTAATCCATTTTGCAGAAGTATCTCCCATCAAAACATTGATTGACGATTGGTAAGTTGCCTGATCTGCAATGAAATCAGAAGGAAAATACCAATTTGAAGTTGGATCAGCTTTTCTCAACTCCTTATTGTTTAAATTCGAAAACGAACGCTTTACAGGGTTGATTTCTTTTTTAAGGTTCATGTTTGTTTGAGCAAACGCTGACGCTGCCAATAAAGAAGCAGCTAAAACTGAATAAAATTTTCTCATTTTTTGTTATTTATATAAAATTTAGTGGGCGAAAATTAGTAATTAATTAACAATTACAAATACTTAGGCTTAATTTTTTACCAAATAGTTGCAATAGATTTAAGAAATAAGGGTTGATTTTCGTCTAAATTATTACTGTTTAATTATAATGATTACCAGTAATATGAGCCTTTAATTTTTGTTTTGTGTTTTTATGTTTAATACCAAACTATTTATTTAAGAAATGGCTAATAAATACCTGAAATTTTTGTGCAGTGCATAATTGCATTATATTGCGGGCCTATATGATAAATATTACCTTACCAGACGGTTCCGTTCGTTCGTATGAGCGGGGCATCACCGCCTTAGATGTAGCCAAATCAATAAGTGAAGGATTGGCTAGAAATGTGCTAGTAGCAAAAGTAAATGGAAATGTTGTGGATGCTAGCAGAAGTTTAAATGAAGATTGTCAACTTACTTTATTGACATGGAATGATAATGAAGCCAAACAGACGATGTGGCATTCTTCTGCCCATTTAATGGCTGAGGCCATCGAGGCATTGTATCCAAATACAAAATTTGGTATTGGCCCATCTATTGAAAATGGTTTTTACTACGATGTTGATTTTAATGGGCAAAGTTTTAGTACTGATGATTTAGCTAAAGTTGAAGCTAAAATGTCTGAATTGGCAAAGCAATCAAATAGCTACAATCGATCGGAAGTTTCAAAAGCTGATGCGATAAAGTATTTTAACGATAAAGGAGACGAATACAAGTTAGAACTGATTGATGCTTTGGAAGACGGTCAAATTACTTTTTACCAACAAGGAAATTTTACCGATTTGTGTCGTGGTCCTCATATACCGAATACTGGGTTTATTAAGGCCATCAAATTAACCTCAGTGGCAGGAGCCTATTGGCGTGGAGATGAAAAAAATAAGCAATTAACCCGAATTTATGGCATAACATTTCCTAAAAAATCCGAATTGGATGAGTACTTGCTTATGCTTGAAGAGGCCAAAAAGCGCGATCATCGTAAACTTGGCAAGGAATTGGAATTGTTTACCTTCTCCGAAAAAGTGGGAATGGGTTTGCCATTATGGTTACCAAAAGGTGCTGCACTTCGTGAGAAACTAGTGCAATTTTTGCAAAAAGCCCAAGTAGCTGCAGGTTACATGCCGGTTATTACACCGCACATAGGACACAAAAATCTATATGTTACTTCTGGTCACTATGAAAAATACGGTGCAGAT
>CANHJJ010000195.1 GCA_947460565.1 Bacteroidota bacterium | reverse complement strand
TTGTTTGCGGGTTTGAATTTTTGTTAAATCAATAGCGTACAAGGCTTCAAACACATCATCATGACCTCTTCCATATTTTTTGGCAGCAATATCAGCAACAATTAATTTATTAACTGAGTTGGGATAGTATACTGCAAATTGCATGGCTACTTTTCCGCCCATAGAATGCCCTATGATATTCGTTTTGCTAATATGTTGTTGCTGCAAAAAGTCAAACAAATCCTCCACCATTTCAGCAATGCTATGGGTTGCTGTATGAGGTGATTTTCCATGATTACGGGCATCAATAAGATACACTTCAAAGGACTTGGCAAATTCATTGGCCAAACTTTGCCAATTATCTAATGAACCCATAAATCCATGTAATATGATTAGTGCATCTCCCGAACCTAGCTTCTTAAAGTTTAATTGCATGGCTCAAATATAATTACTGGCACAATATTCGTTACTGCAAAAAATAAATATACCAATATGAAAAGAATAATGTTCATCACGATGCTATGTGTATCTCAAATCTTGTGCGCACAAAGCCTTGAAAGCAAACAAAAATTTATTGAAGTGAGTGCATCTGCAGAAATGGAAGTGGTTCCTGATGAGGTATATGTGTCTAATACTTTGCAAGAATACAAAGATGGTAGTACTAAAGTATTGATTGCAGAGCTTGAGAAGGGTATGAGGGATGTTTTATCTGCTATGAAAATAGATGAGAAATCATTGAGCATTGAATCGTCATACGGTTACCAATACCAAAGAAGAAAGCATAAAGACAAAGATTTTTTTATGAGCAAAACCTATCAATTGAAAATGAGTGATCTTGGTAAATATGATGAACTAATCGCCCGATTAGATGATAAAGGCATTAGCCAAGTATATATCAGTAAAACATCACACAGTAAAGCTGAGGAGTTTAAGAAGTCCTTGAAAATAAATGCGGCTAAGGCAGCTAAAGAAAAAGCCAAATACCTACTTGAAGCCATTAATGAGCAATTGGGTGAAGGACTTGAAATACATGAAATAGATGCAGAGGTGTATTACCCTGTATATGCCAACAAAATGATGGGAATGGCACAAGATAATGTGAGCGCTTATAGCAGTAATGAGATGCCTATTGAAATGAAAAAAATAAAGATGAAACAGAGTATCTCGGCAAAGTTTGCCATAAAATAAATTAATAGAAAAGAGGAATTATTAAAAGTAGTTCCTCTTTTTTATTTCAGTTTTTTTTCTCTAAGCTTTCAAACTCACAATACTTACGGCATCGCCTCCCAAGTCTGCATGTTCACTTTCAATTTTTTCGACATGCTTGCTTTGCTTCAGGTAGTTGTGAACTAATTTTCGAAGTATACCATATCCTCTACCATGCACAATACGAACTTGTTTCATGCCCAGCAAAAAGGCATCATCCATAAAAACTTCTAACTCTTTTATGGCTTCTTCTCCACGTTTGCCAATGATATTGAGTTCAGTACTGAAATTGCTCATTTTGGCATTTAAATCAACCCCTTGAGAAAATGTTTTAGTTCCTTTTTTGCTTACATTTGGTTCGTCTACCACTTCCAATTTGTTACTGTTTATAGTGGTTCTAATATCTCCAAAAGCCACAACCGCTTTGCTTTTATTTAATTCGAGCACTTGTCCAACCACATCTTGTCCATCTACTTTTACAAAACTATCCACCTCAAGAATGGCATTGCTTTTTACTTTGCTTTTTGTTTTTATAGCAATCTCTTTTTCTTCTTCGGCTACAAATTCTTTTAGTTCTGTTATTTGTTTGCGTATTTCGGTTCTTGCTTGTTTTTGAATATCAGTATCCGCTTGTTTTTCCTTGATTTCCCTTATGGTGGCTTCTATGGTGCTATTCGCTTCTGATATGATGGCCAATGCCTCCATTTTGGCTTGCTTAATCAATTGCTTGCGATTGGTTTCAATTTCACTTTTAAGCTTCTCGTATTCTGCTAGTATTTTGTTCGTTTTCTCTTCCTTTTCGGTAAAGCGTTGCTTAATATCTAATGCATGTTTCTTTTCTTTTTCAAGTTCAATCAATATTTCATCCACACGTTTTTGCTTATCACCTACACGGCTTTTGGCATAATTCAAAATATGTGGGTTCAAGCCTGATTTGGTTGCTAATTCAAATGCATAACTACTTCCAGGTTTGCCTTGTTCAAGGATATAGAGTGGTTGCAAATTATCATGGTCAAAAAGCATACAAGCATTCTCCAAACCCTTATTGTTTGAAGCATAATTTTTAAGATTGCTATAGTGAGTGGTAACAATTCCAAAAGCATGTTTTTGTTTCAATTGGTTGAGTATGGCTTCGGCTAATGGTCCGCCAAATTGAGGGTCGGTGCCAGTGCCAAATTCATCCACCAAAAACAAAGTTTGTCCATTTGCAAAATCTGTAAAATACTTCATGTGCAACAAATGGGAACTATAGGTACTCAAATCGTTTTCAATACTTTGTTCATCGCCAATATCCACCATTAATTCTTTAAATACGCCCATTTCACTATGTCCCATACAGCTGACTAAAAAGCCACATTGTAACATGTATTGCAACAATCCCACCGTTTTTAAACTTACGGATTTACCACCAGCATTTGGACCAGAGATGACCATGATATGTTTTTCTGGGCTCAACTCTATATTTAAAGGGATGGTTTTAAGTCCAGCTTTGTCGTGGTTGTATTTCAAAATAGGGTGGAAGGCATGGAACAATTTAACCACTGGATGTTTTGATAACATTGGCATATTACCATCAACCTCCAAAGCAAAAAGACCTTTGGCTCTTATGAAATCATACAATCCCATGCGATGTACATTCTTTTCAATATTCTCTACATCAGGTCTGATTTGTGAGGTAAGTTCGATCAAGATTTTTTCTCGTTCCCGTTTATACGCAATCTGAAGCTCCCTGATTAAATTGTTCATTTCAAACACCTCTGTTGGCTCTATATAAATGGTTTGACCCGTATTAGATTCATCATGTACAAAGCCTTGAATTTGTTTTTTATATTCGGCCAAAACAGGCAATACCAAGCGTCCATCCCTTGTGGTTATGCCTGAATCGGCTAACCAACCGCTATCATTTGCCTTTTCATAAATTCGGTTAATTATTCGCCTCACATCTTTTTCTTTTTCGTTAAGTTTGGCTGATATGCGGGCTAGTTCAGGTGAGGCATTGGATCTAAGTTTGGCCTCAAGGTCAATGATTTTATCAATCTTTTTTATGGTAATATCATTATACACCAAGCCTTCAATCAAGCTTTCAAGATTGGGATATATTCCTGTTCTATCTTTGAAATACTTGGTAATGCTTAAGAATGTTGTGAGGGTTTGTTTTAGTTGAAAGAACTCTTCTTCATTTAAGAATGCACCTTCAAGATTGGCCTTGTTTAAAAAAGGCAAAACATGATGGTAATTATCAGAAGGGAAAGGTTGATCAGCTTGCAAAATGGCTTTGAATTCATTCACCTGTAGAAGTATTTTCTCCAACAAATCAAAGCGATTAACGAATCGTATTTTGTCAAGGTAAGATGCTCCAAGGTATGACAAGCATTTTTGTCTTACCAGTTCTTTTACCTGTGTAAACTCTAGTTTTTGTTCTATATTTTTTGGATAAGGCATTTTTTTCTGTTTGCTGTCGGCTTCTGGCTGTTGGCCACTAGCTATTTATTTAAAAATATTCGTAAAAATACTCAGTGTATTCGATAGAAGGAAAAAATCCAATTGATTCAGTAGACTTGATTCTTAATAATCCATTTTCAAACGACTTGGTTATTTGAATATTTCTATCAGTCTCTGTTATTGTTCTAGTATTATTAAGTTCATCATAAACATCATTTATCAATACATATTCGGTGTCAGTAATTTTATTGGATTTAAAATCAATAGTTTCTATCTTTTTACCATATTCTGTATAGGAGATTTTTTTGCAATATCTATGAATATAATCTTGGTAATAAATGAGTCTACCATTTTTATCATAATTATAACTGTAATGGCGTTCGGAAGCATGTCTACATGCTCCTGAATTTAGGAAAAAAGTGGTTCCTGAATGCAAATACTCAATAATTTTTCCGTTTTTATTATAAATAGTTTTGTAAATGAAGGCGGTATCATAACCTTTACCATAATTTTTAAATTCGTATTTAAATACTGTACTATCAGTTTTTGAGGTTGAAAATTTATAAATAGAACTATCTTGTGAAGATTTTTTATAATTGGTTACAGAATAAAAAGATTTTTTTTCCTTATCGTAATAATATTCATCAATTATTTCTCCTAATTTGTTAAAATGATATATTGATATTGTATCATTAAACTCAGCAAATCCATCTGCGTCTCTGTTACCATATGTATTTATCAGATATGCCTTTTTTACTTTCTTATGCTTAATTATTTTTGATTCAAATTCATTATCGTTTTCAAAATAGGCTTTGTCCCAATTAAAATCAGCACCCCATTGTTTTTTTACCTGCCCGTTGCTATTAATAACAACATAAATTAAAATACATTTTAAAATGAATATTCTTTTCATTTAGGAATTGTTTTTTTTAACCTTAAAAATCGTGTCCAGACTATTTTTTACAAACTAAACACTCAAAAGGGATATTTCAATAATAAGTATTTATTTAGCCAAAAAGTTTGGAACCAAATAAAAATATTAAAGTTTGTCATTTTTCTTCGGTGCATA
>CANHJJ010000194.1 GCA_947460565.1 Bacteroidota bacterium | reverse complement strand
TGTTGGGTTGACATCCCCATATCATTGCCCAATTCCGTTTAAAAGGAAATTCAAAAGTCAACATTATTCTATAAAATAAAAAATAGGTATTATTGCAAACAGAGTGGATAGCTCTTAAATTAGTCAACCATTTTCAGGACGATGCAAAATCATTTGATACATTTTTGTTTGCCATGTAGACGTTTAAATTAAACAGCTGTATAGAGTATTATTTCATTTCATTCAAAATATCTATCAACTCAGAAACAGATTTTGCGCCATCTAATTTTGCAGCATTGAAAACCATAAAATATCTAAACTGATCCCCGGCTTTGCTTGCCCATTTTTCCCCTAACCTTATTTTCTTTTGGCTTTCAGTACCGTCTAAGTGTTCTCCTTTAGTTTCTAGTAATACTATTTTGCCGTTTTTGGTTTTAATAATAAAATCAGGATAATGATTGATGAAACCGTTTAATAAAAATCCCTTACCTCTTTCCAAATTCCTGTGCCAAAATACAACGCTATCCAAATTGGCAATTTCATTAATTACTTTTTTCTCAAAGTCATTCATTTCACCCTCTTGTTCATATAGGTTTTTGGTAATTCCTTTTATAGTATTTATAGGGCTTATTTTCTTAGGAAACTTAAAGTGCGATTGACAAATAATAACTCCTTTGTCAAGCAAATTGCTGAATCTTTTTTCAGCATATATATCTGATAATTGCTCTATTTTCTTTTTTATTTTGATGGCATAAAACATTTCATTATGCGATAGTTCTGCAAGCTTATCACTATCAAGATTATGAAGAACATGAGTTATATATTTAGTCAATTCTGGTTCTGGAATGGCATCCACTTTTTTAATTAGCTTCAATATTCTTGAAGCAAGTTGATTTATTTTAGCTTCTGGCTGAAGTGCTGAAATGTATTTCACAAATGCTTCTTTAACAATATTATTTTCCTTTTTGTATTCAGGTACAAATTCATCTTTCTTGGTTTCCGCCAAATCGATGCTATACATCTCTGATGATGTTTGAGTAAAATCAATAACTGTATCTTGTTGACTGAGTGCAAAGTCTTTTAACAATAGATTTTTACTCAATAATTGTAAAGACCCCTCATCATTAAAGATTGACCCTTGATTTACTTTTATAAAAAAAGCAGGTATTGACAAGTCTTTCACTTCATCTTTAAATATTTCTTTTATTTGGTATGATTTCATTGTATTAGCCAACTCATTTGGTATAATATCTTCTTGATTTAATTTTGCTATGGTTTTTTCAAAATTTTCATTAGTCTGTTTAGCAAGATTGATTATTTCGTTTAATTGATTGTGAGCCTTATCTGAAACGGATATTTCTTTTACCAATTTTGGATTTATTTGTTCAATAATTTCTTTTGTTTCAGTATTTATTTCTGCTGTTTTTTTCTGACTAAATAAGTCCTCAAAAGATTCGGATTTTGGTGTTTGTACATTAGTCTCTTCTTCAATCATAGAATCCTTGGTACGATAATCCTTTTCGCTAAATCCTGATTTATTTAGACCTTCTATTATCTTGTCAAGTGTAGCAATGAAATTATTTGATGATGTAAGTACATAAGAGAAATTCAACAAATCCTGTTGATGTTTTATAACATAAGGTTGTCTTAAAATACGACCTAAAATTTGTTCCACATCAACCGCAGATGATTTATTTGCAAGTGAAGCCAATATATAAGCAAACGGGCAGTCCCAGCCTTCTTTTAAAGCATTTACTGTAATAATATATCGCACTTTACAATCCCTACTCATCAAGTCTTCTTTTGATATTTCATCCTTTCCAGAAGTTTTGATTTTAACTTGCTCTTCGGGTATTCCCGAAGCAGTTAAGTATTCTTTAATTTTCTCGAAAGTAATGTTGTCGTCATTGTTCTTGGGCTGTGCTTGAAAAAGTACAATAGGTCTAATATATTTTCCTCCATTTTTCTCTTCAATAATTGCTTTTGACTCTAATGTTTTTTGTAAGTTAATCGCACCACTTATTACTTCATTTGTATCTTGATGATTGTAAACAATAACTGGCAACTTTACCATATTGCATTTTTTAAGATGAATGGCATCAACAAAACTTATGATATTACTTTTGTCTCTAGGAGTTGCAGTTAAATCAAATACAAAAGACGGGTTAATATTGTTTAGCATTTCTATTCGCAAACCACTTTCTACATTGTGGCTTTCATCTACAATTACAACTGGATTTAGCTGATTGATGACTTGCATTAATGCTGTTTCGTCAACATTAGGTAGTAGCTTTTCTGGCTGGAGAAATGTTTGAGGAAATTGTTGCAAATTTCCATTTTCTTGAAAGGCTTTTCGTGTATCTTTATTATTTGCCGAAAATGACGATACACTTAATACTAATATGCTAAGTTGTTCTTTAATTTCAGTGGGACCGAAACTTGCACCTTGCAATAGCGACTCTTTCTCATAAACCTTTACGGCACTCCCAAAATGGCTATCTATTTTTGAGCGATATGGATGTGATGTATCACTCAAATTTCTAACTGTTTGTTGTAATATAGTATCTGAGGGTACTAGCCATACTACTACTTTAGCTTTATCTATTGGAAAACTATCAAATATTGTTTTTAAAGCATTGCAAGCTATAAAGGTTTTACCACCGGCTGTTGGCACTTTTACTGTAACCCTTGGTACACCTTTAATGGAATTGTCATAAGGCTTTATGTAATTACTTTCATCTAAGTTATAAAGTGATACTCCTTTGCTATTCCAGTATTTCTCATAGGCCGTATTTATATGTTCTGTTTGTTCTAAGCAGTTTATAAATTCAGCTAATTCATTAATGACAGTTTGTTGATATGGCTTTAATTCCATTACTTAAAATCGTTTAATATCTCTTGGAATTTTCTTGAAAATGATATTGTGTTTTTGCAGATACTCTTTATCTAATAGGCAGTTGTCAGCATAAATGATATATTGTTCGGCTTTAATTTTTACGATACTCAAACTCTCTAAATCAAGAGTAGTAAGTTTATCTTTTTCGTAATAGAAGTAATAACTTGTTTGGTTAAGGTTATCTAATAAATACCAGTTTTTACTGTCCCTTACTTTAGATATGGGAAGTTTAGTTTCAGTATAGTAGATATAATTACGTATTTCATTTTCATCCAAAGTTTCATTTAAGTAGCCGTTCTTTTTGAAAAGTGGTTTACCAAGTTCGTAGTAATCAAAACTACCACCAGTACCTGCTTTTTCACCATATCCATTTATTACTCTTTTTACCCTTTCAGCTGTAATTGTTTCTGCATAATCTTCCATTTCAATTAAGATGAATTTGCGGTTACCTCCATCTTCTTTATTAAGATTTATAACTGCGTGAGCGGTGGTGCCAGAGCCAGAGTAACTATCCAAAATAATTGAGTTTTTTCTTGAAATCAAGTTTAGAATTTCTTCAATTAGTTTAGTTGGTTTTGGGGTGTCAAATATATTTAAGTGCCCTAAGATATCTGCAATCTCCTTGGAAGCAGCATTATTATGCGGGAGGTAATCCCAAGTGGTTGAGTAAGGCACGCCCGAGTTGACATCAGCTAAAAATCTTTTTAATTTTGGTCTACCTTTACCATCCTTTCCAAAGTATATTTCATTATTTTCAATCAAACGGTTAATTTTATCTTTGTTATATCTCCAGTTTCCATTTGAAGATGGGTAATGCTCCTCATTTGTATTTGGATTAATTATTGGAAAATTTAAACTTTCAACGTACCGCCCACCTTTTACGTTCGCCATTAAATTATCTGCTGCCCACTTGCCTTTTGGATGATTGTCTGGATTACTATATCTATTTTCTTGATTTTCTGAGCGTTTTTTTCGGTTAAATTTTACGTTTTGGACAGATTTTGAGTATAGTAGAATGTATTCATGAGTAGCTGCAATGTCTTTGTCATTTGGGGGGCCGCTTCTTTTTTTCCATATTATATTTTGAACAAAATTGAGCCGTCCAAAAATTTCGTCTAACATAATTTTAAAGTAATAAACTTCATTGTCATCCAGGCTTATAGCTATTGCACCCGTTTCTGAAAGTAACCTGTGTAGAAGTTTAATTCGTGGGTACATCATGCACAACCATTTGTCATGTCTGCTCAAATCCTCAGTCTCACTTCCAACAACTTGTCCTAACCATTTCTTTATTTTTGGATGGTTCACATTATCGTTGTATTTCCAGTTTTCCTTACCGGTATTATAAGGTGGATCAATACATATTACATCAATCTTGCCTTCATACTTTGGAAGTAAGGCTTTTAATGCCTCTAAATTATCTCCATGAATAATTAGGTTTCCACTATTGGTTTCTTCTTTTTGTTTGCCATTTTCGGTAAATCCATACTGATGTTCAAGCACACGGAAGGGTACATCTTGATGATGATTTACTATTTTTTCTTTCCCTATCCAGTGTAAAGTTGGCAATTCTTATTTTGGTGGACTTTAAATCGCAATTAAACACAAAATATCTTAATAGGAAACTAATACTCCTATTAAGAGTATTTTAATTATTAATGGTATCCTAAAACTTTAAGAATCAATAAGAAATTTGTTGCTGTGAATCAAATACAAGTAGGCAAACAGATTAGAAGAATTCGACAAGGCAAAGAATTGAGCCAAGAAAATGTGGCTGAAGAGTTAGGAATTACCAAAGGTGCTTTTTCTAAAATAGAAAATGGCACA